>JANXWI010000055.1 GCA_025351205.1 Deinococcus sp. | reverse complement strand
CTCGGCCCGCGCCGCCAACGCGCCCAGCGCCAGCGGCCCGAGAACCGGAATCCAGCCGACGAGCAGCGAGAGCAGGAGCAGAAAGAAGGCGCTGAGCCAGGGCATGGGTTTCAGCGTAGGCCGGATGTTCCCCAGACAGGTCTGAACTGTCCCGACGAGCCTTGAGGTTCAGCGTTTTGTTCTCGTCTCTACCGGAAGCGCCGGGCCACGCCGCGCATCTTTCGCCCGCTGTGCCGCAGGCCGTGATCGGGGCGCACGCCGTCGGCCATCAGGTGCAGCCACTGGCTGAGGTAGTAGCCGATCAGCAGCGGATAGCCGAACTTGACGGCCAGCAGCTGATACTCGGCCCTGGGTGGCCCCAGCAGCGGCAGCGCGAACTGGTGCGGCCACAGGGCATGGATCAGGCCCCAGATCAGGGCCACCATCAGGGCGAGGTACAGCAGCCGGGTGAGCGGCCCCAGAATCCAGGTGTGGCTCAGGCCCCGGTGGCTGAACAAGGCGCCGTACGGCACCCACAGGAAGCCCAGCAGCCCCCAGCGGCGCTTGGAATCGACGTTTCCCTCGGCCAGATCGAGGTCGGGCGACAGCAGGAAGGTGCCCACGCCGTAGCCCAGGCTGAAATACAGCCCCTGAGCCGGGGTGATGACCACGCCGCTGTGCTGGGTAAGGTTCTGCTGGCTGAGATACAGCGCGCCCGCCGCGAGTCCGGTGTACACGGCGATGTTGATGAGGTTGTGAACGCGGCCACTGGGCACCGGGCCATTGTGCCACGCGCTTCGCGGGTGCGGAACAGACCGGCACTGCTGCCCGGTTACTTCTGTGCTGGCGCGTCCTCATCCACGGTCAGGCCGGATGGGTCATTCTGAGGGCAACATGAAGCCCGCGCCGCTCCTTCCAGTATCCAGTTCTCACTTCGGGTGGGCGCGGTCTTTGGCACCGACCAGAACGCTGGCCTGTCTGGCGGTTCTGAGTCTGCTGTTGGTGTCGTGTCCGCAGCCTGCTCCGCCAGAGCCGCCCAAACCGCCCCCCGAGGCCGAGGCCAGCGCCCTCAAGGATCAGCAGGCCACGCTGGGCTACGGGCTGAGCCGGGCGGTGCAGCAGGCGTTTTCCGGAACCTGGACCCTAGACGGGCTGCCCGGCTGGCTGAGCGCCTCGCCGGACCACGGGGTGGGAAACCTGAGCACCGTGCTGGCCCGGAAATACAGCGCCGCCGTGCAGACGCAGGCCAGCCAGGCGACCCTGGAAAGCGACGTGAAGGTCAACTGGACCAGCGTGAACAGTGCGGGCGTGAGCAGCAGGGGCAGCGTGACCCTTAAAGTCAGCGCCGACCTGTACCAGCTGAGCGGGCGGGTGCAGGACAGCGTGAGCAGCCTGGCAGCGGGCAGCACCGACCTGAGCACGGTGCAGGCAGGCGGGGCGGTTCGCAACAGGGCCACTCCGGCGGCGCGGGGCGTGATCGTGGGCTACCGTTCGCAGGCCGCCAGGGTGCGGGCCATGCTGGGGCGCAGCTCTCAGCCAGGCGGCCCGGAAGGTCAGTTCAGGTCGGCGGTGGGCAGCACGCTGGCGTTCTCCACGTCCGACGTGCCGGGAACCATCGCCCGCCTGAAGGCCGACCCTGACGTGGAATACGCGGTGCCCGACGCCGCACTGTCGGCGCTGGACCTGCCCACCTCGCCTCAGCATATACAGACTCGTGGAGTACAGGCTGAACGGGCGCTGGCCGCGCCGCTGATTCCCGGTGACGACTACGCCCCGCTTCAGTGGGCCTTCAGGCTGCTGGGGTACCCGGCGGTCTGGCGCGACATGAAGGGGGCGCCCTACACCCGGCCCGTGACGGTGGCGGTGCTGGACACCGGGGTCCGCTACGACCACCCGGACCTGAAGGGGCAGCTGTACGGCCCCGGCGACGGGGCGCTCGATGTGCTGCCTTACCTCAGGAATGCTGCGGGCGCGATTGTTTATGACAACGGCGACGGCGACGGTCCCGACACTGATCCCACCGACCCGGCTACCCCAGGGCGCAGCGACATCAGCCACGGTACCCACGTCACGGGCATCATCGTGGCCAACTGGGGCAGTTTTGCGCCGCCCTGCCCCACCTGTACGGGCAGCGGGGTGGCGGGGGCCAGCTACACCGCGCCCGTTAAAGTGCTGCCGGTGCGGGTGCTGGACGCCCCGAACGGTGAGGGTCTGGAATCGGACATCGCGCTCGGCGTCCGGTATGCGGCGGGCGATCCGGTGACCCTTTCAGACGGCAAGACCTACACCAACCCGCACCCGGCCCAGGTGATCAACCTCTCGCTGGGCGGCCCGCTCGGTGACCGCAACCAGATCGAGATGCTGTGCAGCGCGGTGTCGCGGGCCACCGCGCTGGGGTCGTTGGTGGTGGCGGCGGGCGGCAACGACGGCGACACCAACCCCTACTACCCGGCGGCCTGCCCCGGGGCGGTGGCGGTGGCCTCGGTCTCGCTCTCCGACAGCGCCGTGCCGACCCACGCCTATTACAGCTCGGTCTATCAGCAGATCGCCCTGAGCGCGCCCGGCGGAAATCCCAAAACCTCGTACAACGGCGGCAGGCTGAACAACCAGTCCATGCCCGACGAGATTCTGTCTACCGGCTGGAACTACGCGGACAACCTGCCGGGCTACTTTCTGGAGGCCGGAACCAGTCAGGCCGCCCCGCAGGTCACGGCGCTCGCGGCGCTGCTGCTGAGCAAGGGTGTGGCCGCCACGCCCGCCGCCGCGCTGGACCGGATGCTGGCCACCGCCAGCGATCTGGGCGCGGCAGGCCGCGACAGCACCTACGGCGTGGGCCTGATCAACCCGGCGGCGGCGCTGGGTGCAATACCCGTGTCCAACACCCTGGGCCTGAGCGTACAGGACGAGCAGGGGCGCAGCTACGTCCCGGCGCTCGACAGCGTGGGGCGCTTCACGGCCTACCTGCCGGGCGGCAGTTTCCGGGTGGTGGCGGGCCGCGACAGCAACGGCAACGGCTTTGCCGGAGAGGCGGGTGAACCCAGGGTCGAGAAGACTGTAGATTTTGGTCCCTCGCTGCCCAGTTTCGACGTGGGTACCCTCACGCCATAAATATCTGGCACGCCATAGGCGTCTGGAACCCCCCTGGCCCGCAGTTTATGGTCTGCAACACAGTCTCGGCAATCAAACGGGCAAGCTGAAGCCAGTCTGACGGCAGATGAGCGACTTCTCATCCGAATCGGGGCCGTCTTCAGCTCCGTGGTCTGATGCTGAACCCATGAACCGTCTGCTCCTGCCTCTGCTGACCTGTAGCCTCCTCGCGGCCTGCGGCGGCGTTCCAGTGCCCGGAACCGGGAGTGGTGGAACAGGCGGCGCGGGTGGCACAGGTGGCGGAACTGGAACCACGACCAGTTACAGCGTCAGTGGCGACGTGCTGTTGCCGGACGCCGGGGTCGTGCTCAACAGCCAGGAGATCGGCGCTCAGGGACTGGACAGCCAGCAGGCACAGCCCGACTGGAGCCTGCCGCACGTGCCCGGTGAGGTGCTGATCGTGGGCGGCGCGAACCAGGCGGCGCTGGGGACCCTCGGTCTGAACAGTCCTGATCTGAACGGTTTCGGCGTGCAGCCGACGGGCGCACAGGGGCTTGTGGAGGCACAGGGGCTTGCGGAGGCACAGGGGCTTGTCAGAGTACAGACCCCGGCGGGTGAGAGCGATCAGGCGTTCGCGGCGCGGCTGACCGAGGCGCAGGAAGCCGGACCGTCAGGGGCCGGACAGATCGGGGCGCAGGGCCTGCAACCGGGCGGCGTACTGGTGCAGCCCAACTACATCTACAGCGCCCTGAGCGTGCCCAACGACCCCGGCTATTCCTTCGACAGTGGCAGCTTAGGCGTGGTGATCGGCGGGACGCCCTACGATCAAGACTATCTGCCACGCATCCATGCTCTGGCGGGTTGGGACGCGGTACAGAAGGCGGGCAAACCCGTGGTGGGGGCCGTCACGGCGGTGCTCGACACCGGCATAGACCGCAGCCACCCGGAATTTCAGGGGCGGCTGCTGCCCGGCTACGATTTTGCCAACAACGACAGCGATCCTTCCGAGGTACTGGGCGGCGACGTGGGCCACGGCACCAGTTCGGCGGGTCTGATCGGGGCGACGGGCAACAACGGCGCGGGGCTGGCGGGGCTCACCTGGAGCGGCCAGAACCTGCTGCCGGTGCGGGTCTTCGACGACAGCGGCGGGGCCACCACCCTCAACCTGAGCCGCGCCATCGACTACGCCGCCGCGCAGAAGGCCAGGGTGGTCAACATGAGCCTGGGCCTGAAGGGGATCGGCAGCGACCCGGCCCTGGCCCGCAGCCTTCAGGCGGCGGCCAACGCGGGATTGGTGCTGGTCGCGGCGGCGGGCAACACGGCGGGCGACGGGCTGTACTATCCGGCGTCGGACCCCAATGTGCTGGCGGTGGGGGCGCTGGGCAAAACCGATGACCTGGCCTGCTACAGTGCCCGCCCGAAGAGCGGCCAGAAAGCGCTCGATCTGGTGGCCCCCGGCGGCAACGCTACTGGCAGCAACTGCGCGCCAGACAGCCCCTTCGGCATTCTGACACTGGCTCCGGTTTCGCAGGGCAGTTCCAGTGCCGGGCCGGTGCAGGGCGGCTATACCCTGCGGATCGGCACCAGTGAGGCGGCCCCCCTGGTGAGTGGCGCGGCCTCGCTGATGGTCGGGGCGCGTCCCGACCTGCGGGCGGCCCAGGTGAAGGCGGCCCTGACGGGCAACGCCAAAGCCGTGCCCGGCGGCAGGTTGCTCGACGTGGGTGCGGCGCTCGGGGCGGCGTTGGCCCTGCCCCAGAACAGCGCCCGCAGCTACGCCCTGACGGTGAGTGCCGGCAGCGTCAGCAAGAGTTTTACGGGCACACTGGCGGCAAACTCCAGCAGCGTGCCGTACAGCCTGAGCGGCCTCCCGGCGGGCCAGACCACCCTGAACGCCACTCTCAAGGTGGGCAGCTTGACCTACAGCGGCACGCTGGGCGTGAACGTGACCAGCAACCGCAGCGTTCAGACCATCCAGAGCCGCTGACCCGGTGGCGGTTGACTTTGACTTGGTCATGGTGAGCGGAGCGGACCCGCGCCCGGTCTGTAACCATTCCCGCCTTCCGGCCTGCTACACTCTCGGCCAATGACTCCCGCGCGTGACAGGCTCCCGGCTCCGTACAGGCAGGTTCTGTACAGGCAGGGGTCGTGCGGACAGGCGCGGTATGGCTAGGCCGCTTCTGACCCTGGCCCTGGTCCTGGCCGGAGTGGCGGCGCTGCTGGCCCCGGCGGTTCCGGCCATCAGCAGGTACGGTGCCCTGCCGCGCCGCCCCGAAGGCCCGATCAATCTGCTGCTGGCCGGGGTCACGCCCAAGTACCTGGAACACTCGGCCATCTGGCCTTACCCTGCGGCCCCGGAAGACTACAGCGGCATCACCGACACCATCGTGCTGGCGCAGCTCCGGCCCGGCGGCGAGGTGCGGCTGCTGTCCATTCCGCGCGACACCTGGATGAACGTCCCCGGCTGGGGTTACGGCAAGGTGAACGGGGCCAACAGCCACGGCGGCCCCGAGATGCTGGTGGGCGCGGTGCAGGCGCTGACCGGCCTGCGGGTGGACTCGTACGCCCTGCTGTCGCTCAACGCCCTGCGCGACCTGACCCAGGCGGCGGGCGGCATCAACCTCACCGTGCCCGAGGCCATGAACTACGACGACGCGGCGGGCAAGCTGCACATTCACCTGAAAGCCGGGCCGCAGCACCTGAACGGTGAGGAGGCCGAGGGCTTCCTGCGGTTTCGCCACGACAGCGCGGGCGACATCGGGCGGGTGACGCGCCAGCAGCAGTTTCTGGGGGCGTTGTCGGCCAAGCTGAAAAGCCCGCTGAATTTCTGGCGGCTGCCCGCCGTGGTGGGGGCGCTGGACCGCAACGCGAAGAGCGACCTGACCCGGCAGCAGGTTTCGGGCGTGCTGGGAGCGGTGTTGAGCGGCCCGAAGGTCACGGCGGTCACGCTGCCCGGAAGCTACGGCGGCGGCGGCACCTGGACGCCGGACCGCCCCGCCATCCGCGCCCTGATACAGCAACAGTTTGCCGACCCCGGCGACCCGCGCACGCTGAGCGTGGCACTCGTCAACGTGGACGCCCCGGACGGCACGGCCAGGAGGCTCAAGGCGCGGCTGGAGGCGGCGGGCTATCAGAACGTCAGCATTGTGAACGAGGACCGCCGCGCCGCCGCCCGCACCACCCTGAGCGGCGACCCCCAGGCCGGGCGCAAGCTGCTGGCCGACCTGGGCTACGGCACGCCCAGCCGGGAAGCGGGCGCGGCGGGCATGGCCCTGACGGTGCGGCTGGGGGCGGACGCGAAGTGAGGAGAGGCGTGTCGCTTGTGGCGCGTGGCGTGTAGGAACAGCTCAGGTGACCTGACCGAATCTCCAGTTCCGGGTCGTTCCCACAAGCTACAGGCCACACGCCCCCTTCTGAATCGATTCAGCCTCAACTCTGCTACTCTAAATTCATGACGCTTTCCCCGCTCAAATGGTGGCAGTCCGGCATCATCTATCAGGTCTACCCGCGCAGCTTTCAGGACAGCGGCCACGACGGCGTGGGCGACCTGAAGGGCGTGACCTCGCGGCTCGGGTACCTGGAGAGCCTGGGCGTTACCGCCGTGTGGCTTTCACCGATCTTCACCAGCCCCATGAAGGATTTCGGCTACGACGTGGCCGACTACAAAAACATCGACCCGCTGTTCGGCAGCCTGGACGATTTCGACGAACTGGTGCGTGAGGCCCACGGGCGCGGCCTGAAGGTGATGCTCGATTTCGTGCCCAACCATTCTTCAGACGAGCACGAGTGGTTCAAAGAGGCCCGCAGCAGCCGCGACAACCCCAAACGCGACTGGTACATGTGGCGCGACCCTGCCGCAGATGGAGGGCTGCCTAACAACTGGAAGTCGTTTTTCGGCGGCGACGCCTGGACCTTCGACGCGCACACCGGGCAGTATTACCTGCACCAGTTCGTGAGCGGGCAGCCGGAGCTGAACTGGGCCAACCCAGAGGTGAGGCGGGAAATGGCCGATACCCTGCGTTTCTGGATGCGGCGCGGCGTGGACGGTTTCCGGGTGGACGTGTTCTGGCTGCTCGCCAAGGACCCCGATTACCGCGACGAGCCGCGCAACCCCGAGTGGCGGCCCGGTCAGCCGGAACACAACAGCCTGCTGCACGTCTACACCCAGGACCTGCCGGTGACGCACGGGTACGTGGCCGAGATGCGATCCGCGCTCGACGAATTCGAGGACCGGATGATGGTGGGCGAGATCTACCTGCCGATAGACAGGCTGCTGACCTACGCGGGTACGCCCGAGGCTCCCGAGTGTCACATGCCCTTCAACTTTCACCTGATCCTGACCCCCTGGAACGCCGCCGACGTTCGCAATCTGGTGGACGAATACGACGCCGCCGTGACCGCCTCCGGGAGCTGGCCCAACTGGGTGCTGGGCAACCACGACCAGCACCGCTTCGCCACACGGGTCGGCAGGCCACAGTACCGGGTGGCCCAGACGCTGCTGCTCACGCTGCGCGGCACGCCCACGGTGTACTACGGCGACGAGATCGGGATGGAGGACGGCTCTATTCCGCCCGAGCGGGTGGTGGACCCGGCGGCGCTGGGTCAGCCGGACGTGGCGGCGGCGGGGCGCGACCCCGAGCGCACCCCGATGCAGTGGGACGCCACCCCGCATGCGGGCTTCACCCATGTCGGCGCGGAACCCTGGCTGCCGGTGGCGGAGAATTTCACGGCGGTCAATGTGGCGGCGCAGGAGGCAGACCCAGGCAGCGACCTGAACTATTTCCGCGCCCTGACCAAGCTGCGGCAAGGCTCGGCAGCCCTGACCGCCGGGAGTTACCGCAGCCTCGACACCGGCACTGGAACGCCCATGCAGCAGGGGGCCACCGCCCTGACCGGGGGCAGCTTTCAGAACGTCCGCCCCGGAACGGGCGTCTTCGGCTTCGTGCGCGAGGCGGGCGAGGAGCGGGTGCTGGTGCTGCTCAACTTCGGGGCCGAGGACGCGGTGCTGAACCTGCCGGAACTGGAAGGCGCACAGCTGCTGCTGAGCAGTCACGCCGGGGCCAGCTCAGGTGTGCTGCGCGGCAACGAGGCCCAGCTCTGGCGCGTCGGCTGAGGCTGGAGTGAGCGGGCGGTCAGGCGTTGGTCCCCGGGTTGTTCTGACCGGGAAGACGATGAAACCGGCGTAATGCTCTTGTTTCGTCAGCTTTGTCTATAGAGCATTTGTCAAAATTGCTTTCCTATTTTGACCGACCGGAGGGAGTAAATTTGGCGAGCAGTTGGGAGAATGCAGGGACGAGAGTGCAGTTCTCTCGTACCGGAATTCGGACAACTGCTATAGAAGTGCGCTCACCACACGAGAAGCGCCCAGACCAAATCGGCTGGGCACTTTCATCGGTTGGTACGGCGCTACTTGCTGACCGCCGCCGTATCCACGTAGGCTTCGATCACGCGCCCGCCGCCCCGGAAGCTGATGAGCGTCACGTACTGCACGCCCCCTTCCTCGCCCTCCTTGAGGTTCAGCGGATCGGTGGGCCGCGCGCCCCGGCTGTACTTCACAATTCTGGGCAGCTTGATCTTCTTGGTGTCCACCTCGTCGAGTTCCCGGCGCTTGTAGCTCTGGCCCTTGTAGATGACCGCCTGTTCGCCGTCCGGGGAGGTGTAGGGCCGCGCCCCGATCAGCGCCCAGTCGAAGGTGTCGGCCATGGCGAGCGGCAGGCTCAGGCCGCCTGCGGGAAGATCGCCGCTGGTCCAGCCCTGGCGGCCATAGCGGCGCAGCACGCTCAGCAGCTCGCGTTCTTCGGGCACATCGACGCTGATGCTCGTTCCGAGGGGGCCTGTCAGGTGTAATATCGGCATCTTGACTCCTGTAACCGATAGATTGACGCTAACGGTTTATGCAAATAACATAACAGTTTGGGCAGGGAAATGCAACGGGGGAACAGTCTGGATGGAAGATTGGCCGCGTCAACCCGTCTCGGCAGCTCTGGAAGCCGAGCCTCTTGGAACACCTCTGACGGGCGTCTGGGGCGGCCAAGACTTTCAACCGGCACACCGTCAGCGCGGCAGACCGAAGGCGACTGTAGACGTCTTTGCTCCCTCACCCTTGAGGGGGGAGGGCTGGGGAGGGGGTGAGCGGGCCGGGCGTCTTAGATGATAATTCTCAATCAAAAAGGCCCGAACTGTCAATCTGGAGAGGTGGTTCTGATCGTATCTGTGAATCCCGATGTGATTACGCCAGTTTGGTTCATCTATCCGCCTGCTCAATCGCCAGTGGCAATATCAGTCGGGGGCGGCGGGCAGGCGTGCTCAAGCGCGTTCTTGGTCAGGGCAGCGCGGTTGACCACGCTTGACCGCTCCGTTCTGCCCAAGAAGCCCCTCTCTCTCATTCGGCTCAACCTGAGCGTCTCTGGCTTCCCTTACTCATCCATCGGCCTGCTCAGTCGCCATTGGCAAGTCGTCGGGGGCGGCCCCTCCTCTGACTAGATTCAATCGGCACGTCTCTGGATTCCCTTACATGTTATGCAGCACGTTCATAATATCGCCGTCCTTCATCACGTACTCTTTGCCCTCGGTCCTGACCCAGCCTTTAGCCTTGGCGGCGGCCCAGCCCCCGGCCTCGACCATCTTGTCCCACTCGATCACCTCGGCCCGGATAAAGCCGCGCTCCAGGTCGGTGTGAATCTCGCCCGCCGCCTCGGGGGCCTTCTCGCCGGCGTGAATGGTCCAGGCCCGCACTTCCTTCTCGCCCGACGTGATGAAGGTCATCAGGCCCAGGGTGCGGTAGCCGACGTGAACCAGCTGGTCCAGGCCGCTTTCCTCGATGCCCAGTTCCTTCAGAAACTCGGCGGCGTCTTCCTCGGGCATCTCGGCCAGCTCGCTCTCGATCTGGGCGCTGATCTTGACCACCTGTGCGCCCTCGGCGGCAGCGTGGGCGCGGACCTTCTGCACGTGGTCATTGTCCTGGGTCAGTTCGCTCTCGCCCACGTTGGCCACGTAGATCACCGGCTTGATGGTGATCAGCCCGAAATCTTTGGGAATCGGCGCGTCGTAGTTGCCGCTGCGGGCGGGCCGGCCCTCGCCCAGCACCTTCAGAATGGCCTCGGCCAGATCGAGCTGCTCGCGCGCGTCCTTGTCACCGCCCTTGGCCTTCTTGCTCAGCCCCTGGGCGCGTTTTTCAAGGCCGCTCAGATCGGCCAGAATCAGCTCGGTGTTGATGGTCTCGATGTCGTCGATGGGATCGACCCTGTTCGAGACGTGAATCACGTTGCCGTCCTCGAAGCAGCGCACCACGTGGGCAATCGCGTCGGTCTCGCGGATGTTGGCTAAAAATTGGTTGCCCAGCCCCTCGCCCTGTGAAGCGCCCTTGACCAGCCCGGCAATATCCACGAATTCCACGAAGGTCGGGATGATCGGCGGCACCCGCTCGCCCTTGGTGAACACCCTGCTCAGCGCGTTCAGGCGAGCGTCGGGCACCGTGACACGGCCCACGTTCGGCTCGATGGTGGCAAAGGGATAGTTGGCGGCCAGCGCCCCGGCCCGCGTGATGGCGTTGAACAAGGTACTTTTCCCGACGTTGGGCAGCCCAACAATTCCTATTCCCAGACCCATGACATCACTCCTTCCGCTCACGCCAGACCAGGATGGCCCCGGCGCGGCAACTGGAACAGTCTAGGGGATAGCGGCGAGATGAACGGGTCGGTGCCCCGCGCCCGAACGTCCGGCCATGAATCGGCCTATGCTGGGCAGACCCGGTGGCCCAGTCCCGGAACCTGACTCCAATGCTGGCTGCCTGGCCTGATTCACCTGAGATCCTGCTGCGCGCCGGACACTTCAGCACCTTCTGACGCCCCGTTCCCGCAAACCACGCTGTCCTCGACGTGACCGGAGCAGATCCGGAGACAGGAGCGCCAGAAATGGACAGAGCGGCTGGTCACGGCCCAGAGCATTCTAGGCAGTCAGAGCATTCGAGGCAGAGCGTTCTCGTTCCCCTGGCGAGGCAGCTGGCGGGCGTGGCGCTCAGGCGCACGGGGCTGGCCGCCGCGCTGTGGGGAGAGGCCGGAATCGGCAAGACGCACGCCTCTCAGGAGGTGCTGCGGGGCCTGATCTGCCGCTCGGTGCGTGTTCACGCGGCGTCGGATTTCGCCGCGCTCGTTCTGGCTCTGCCGCGTCCCAGAAAACCCAGCGCGTGGCTGGAACACTCGCTGGGTCGCCTCCAGTCCGGACAGGAGGCCGGGAGCGCCGATTCCCTGGCGGTCTTCTCCGGTCTGCTGGCCGCCTGTGCCCCGATGATTCTCCAGATCGAGGATCTGCACGAGGCCAGCGGGGAACAGCTGGCCTTCTGGCAGGGCCTGGCGACCACGGTGCAGCGCGTCAGGGGGGTGGGGCTGCTGGCCGCCAGCAGAGTGCAGCCACCGGCCCCGTTCGCGGCCCTGCGCCTGCCACCGCTGGACAGGAGCGGTTCGGACCTCCTGCTGGAGACGGAGGCCGGGGCCAGCCTGCCCGCAGAGGCGCTCGCCTGGCTGTTTGAACACGCCGCCGGGAATCCGCTGTTCACGCTGGAGTTCTTCCGGCTGCTGGCGCGCCAGGGGTCGCTGTGGAACGACGGCCACCTGTGGCGCTGGCGCGCGCCGCGCCGCGATACGCTGCCCATCACCGTCGAGGCGGTCATCGAGCGCGCGCTGCTGGACGTGGCCGGCACGCCTGTTCTGGAAGCGGCGCGTTCGGCCAGGGCGCTGCTCGGCGCTGAGGTACCCGAGCAGGTCTGGGCCGAGGTGGCGGGCCTCAGGCCCACCGAGCTGGCCGGGGCGCAGGCCGAGCTGGAACGCGCGGGCGTGCTGGTCCAGAGCGAGTTCATCCATCCGCTGTACCGCGAGGTGACGCTCGGCCACCTGCCCCCGGTCCGGCGTCAGCAGCTGGCCCGGCGGGCGCTGGAGGTGTACCGGGGCGATCCGGAACGGGCCGCAGCGTTTGCCGAGCAGGCCGGACTCGCGCCCACGGAGGCGAGCCTGCTGCTCGAAGAGGCCGCACAGGCCGCCAGCATGGCCGGACGCAGTGCCAGCGCCGCCCGGCTGCTGGCCCGCGCCGCCGATCAGGCCCAGGGCGACGCGCGGGCCAGGCTGGCCCTTCAGGCGGCGCGCACGCTGGAGTCTGTGCAGCCGTCCGAGGCCCTGCGCCTGGCCCGGATGGCCGCCCGGCAGCGTCCAGACGACCCGGAAACGGCCCTGTACCTGGCCGGGCGGCTGGTGCAGCGTGAACGCCGACTGGACGCCGCCGACGAGGCGCTGCGCCATCTGCCAGCCGCCGTACGGACCTCGGCGGCCTGGGTGGCCTGGCAGATCAGTTTCCTGATGGCCTGTGGGCAGTTTGCACAGGCCCTTGACCTGTGGGCGGCGCGGCCCGATCTGCACGGTCAGTCAGGCCCGGCCACGCTGTACTGTGTGGCGGGCTGTCTGGTGCACACGGGGCAGCCCGCCCAGGCCGCCGAGCTGGCCCGGCAGGGTCTGGCAGGCGGTCCGGCAGGCGGCAATCTGGCAGATGAAGGCCTGACGCCCACTCAGCAGACACAGCTGCTGAACGTGCTGAGCATCGCCTGCGCGGTCTCGGGGCAACCCGAGGAGGCCGAGACACACCTGACCCTGGCGCTGGAGGTGGCCCGCGCCCACGGACTGACCCAGCTGCTGGGCGCGCTGCTCCAGAACCGCGCCAAGAACCTGGACCGCACCGAACGCTACGCCGACGCCCTCGCGGCAGCCCAGGAAGCCTACCGGGCCTACGGGGAGGCGGGAGACGGCGTGCGGCAGGCCAACGTGGGCACGATGGTGGCCGCCTTCCTGACCGAGTGCGGGCGCTACGCCGAGGCCGAGACCCTGCTGCTCGACAGTATCGGGCTGTTAGAGCGCCAGGAGCCTTCACGCTTTCTGGTGCTGGCCCGGCTGACACTGGTGTACCTGTACCTCGACTGGCAGCCGCCCCACGGAAAGGTGCTGGCGCTGAAGCTGGCAGGGTCGGCGCTCGAACAGGCCACGCTGGACCAGATGACCGGCATCACGGCCCTGGCTTTTGCTGCCGTGGCGCGGGCCGAAGCGTGCTCGGGCAACGCGCAGGCGGCGCTGGCACACGCCACGGAGGCGATCAGACTGGCCGGTCCGGCGGCGGACGAGAGCACCTTTCTGAGCCTGGCGGCGCTGGCAACGGCTCACGAGGCGCAGGGGCAGACAGGCGCGGCGGTTCTGGCCTGGCAGGAGGCACTGGAGGCCGCCACGGCCCGTGGTTTCACCCTCGATGCCCGGAGGTGCGCGCTCGAACTGGCCCGGCTGACCGACGACGCCGAGGCGGCCAGGGCACACGGCGCCTGGTTCGAGGCGCGCGGCCTGCTGAACGGCGTGAACATCACCCGCCGGTATTTTCCCCAGGTGGCGCGGCTCTCGCCTGCACCCGCGCCCCGCGCCCGCCTCGACCTGCTGGGCACCCTGCGCTGCACTTCCGGAGACGCCGGTGATTCTTCCGGAAACACGGGTGCTGCCCGAGATACAGCCGCTTCCCGCCCGGTGCGTGGGCGCAGGCGTCAGGAACTGCTGGCGCTGCTGGCCGGGGCGCGTCTGGCCGGGCGCGCCGAGGTAACCAGGCTCGATCTGCTGGACGCGCTGTACCCGGACACCTCTGAAGTCCAGGCGAAGGGCGAGGCCCAGATGAACGCCGCGCTGCGCGACCTGGTCCATCAGGTGCGGGCAGAGTACGGGCCGGGCCTGGTCCTGACCACGGCGGGCGGCCACTCGCTGGGTGAGGTGGTGCTGGACGCCGAAGAATTTCTGGCCGACGGTGACACCCGGCGGTGGCGCGGCCCTTATCTGGAAGGACTGGAGCTGGCGGGGTCGGAGTTGGCGGGGTCGGAGGCGGGCGGCGCGGCCCGGGACGCGCTCTACCTGGCCCTGCGCACCCGCGCCGAGGCGCTGCTGGACAGCGATCCAGCCGAGGTGGCGCGGGTGGGCCTGCTGATGCTGGAGGCCGATCCCTACGACCTGGAGAGCCTGCGACTGACCCTGAACGCCCTGCGGGCCAACCGCAACCACCGGAGCCTGGGGCGGGTCTACGCGCAGGCCCGCGCCCGACTGGCCGAGGTGGGCGAGACGCTGCCGGAACGCTGGAGCGACTTCCTGGCTTTGGAGCATTTATCAAAATAGCCTTCTCATTTTGACCGAGCGGGCAGGCGTGCCCAGGCGCGTCCGTTCTGCCAAAGAACCGGAGGGAGTGAATTTGGTGGGCAGTTGGGAGAATGGAGGGACGCCCTGGCGGTGCTCTCGTACCGGAATTCGGACAACTGCCCCGGCGAGCGCTCAGCCCATCGGCGCAACCCCCTGATTCTCTGATCTTCGTCTCACGGCCCCTCCCTCACCCTGAACGGTGAAGGAGGGATTTTCGTTGGGGGAAATGCGGGGGGGGAATCGGCGGTCCGGACACCAGCCACCACTGCGGCCAGAAAGCAGGCCGCGCAGGGCCGACAGGAGCACACCATGACGCACACGCACTTTCAGCTTTCGCCCGCCACCCTCGCCGCGCTGGTCAGCCACTTTGGCAGCTTTTTCCCCGGACCCGACGACCCCGAACCCTCTGGCCCCAGTGCTCCAGTTGTTCGGCGGGCGCTGGAGCGCTTCGGCCCGCAGCCGGAGCCGTGGCGCTGGGCCGCGCTGAATCCGCAGCCGCTCCCGCCGCGCAGCGCGTTCGCGGTGGTGCTGGCCCGGACGCTGACCGAACAGGTCGAGACGCTTCAGACGGTGGCCCAGGCCCTGCCCGCAGAGTCCGGAGAAAGTATTCAGGCCCACCTCGGCACGCTGATCTCGCGCTTCGTAGACGACTGCGGCAACGGGGTGATTGTCGTCCACCTGCCAAAAGGCGGACCCTGGCCGCCCGGCGACGACGAGCCAAAGCCCATCGGCCCGGAGGAACTGGTGATGCTCGGCGCGCAGCTGACCCTCAGGGCGCAACCGCATCCCGCCCTGGAGGCTGCCGGCGAGACGCTGATGGCCCTGGGTCTGGAGCGCCTGTCCGCCTTGGGGTGAGCCGCCCCGCCGCAGCGATGCTGTCCCGGTGCATTTCCGGCACCGCGAAATTCACTCATACGGATTCCGAAGCGAATCCCGCGCAGTTTGCAAGTTCAATCCGACCAAAGGGAGAAGGAAAAGTACGTGTTCCGGGAGCGGGCAAGCGTCCTCATGGGCGCTGTTCTGCCCAAGAAGATGGACGTGCAGGCGGTGCTTTCCCGCCTGCACGGGAATTGGACGGAATACGTATCAGTACACCGCCTCTCCAGGCAAGGAGGACCGCATGTGCCACAAGCCGACGTGCATTACCGCCTGTGTCCGCGCTGTGGCCGGGCCGTTCCGTTCAGTTCCGGCGAGCGTTACTGCATCAACGACGGCTCGGCGCTGCTGGCCGCCTGTCCGGCCTGCGGTGCCCGCATCACCTCGCCTTACAGCCGCTTTTGCGGCGCGTGCGGGCGGGTTTTCGGGATACCAAAGACCGAATTGCTGGGGCGCTGAGGCCCGGGCAGCCGTGAATTCAGGAGGAACACCATGAACCTGTTCAAACATCTGGCCGCCGGAGCGCTGATGCTGGGCGCGCTGGCCGCCTGCTCGTCGGAGCCGACCACACCCGGCCCAGTCACGCCCGGCCCCACCACCAGTCCGGCCCTGTTCACCGACGCCAACGCCTGGCAGGGCGACCTGGGCGGGGCCAAGATCATCACAGCTGCCGAGTTCGAGGCGCAGGTCGCGTCCGGCCAGATCCAGCTCGACACCCTGGAAAAACGTCAGGCCCGCTTCGACGCGGCCCAGCAGAAGATCAGGGCGAATCTGGACATGCTGCGGAACATTCCTGACGCCGAGAAGAGTCCGGACGTGAAGGCGCTGCTCGCGGGTGGGGTGGAGCTGCCGACCATGCCCGACGGCAATTACGTGCTGCCGGTGTTGCAGAACGACGGCTCGACCGCGAACGTGGTCACGCTGGGAACACCGGCGATGGCGGCGCTGCTGGTCGATACCTACAGGCGCGCCGACAGCCCAGGCAGCCAGCTGGAAACCTACCGCGCCGGCTACCTCGCTGCGCCGGAGGCCGTCCGCGCCAACCTGCCTGCCCCGGACACGCTTCAGGGCCAAGGGCTGGCCGGGATTCTGGCTGCCCGCGACGCGCTGGACACGGCGCTGGAGAAGGTGGACAACCTGGACGGGGTGAAGGAGGAAGCCGGCGCTGGCACCGGACTGACCGCCCAGGCCATCCGCACGGACGTGGGCGACCAGGCCACCGACTGTCCGCGCCAGGCCGCCGGCATCTACCGCAACTTCATCTGGCCCCTCAAGGCTTTTCAGAGTGACATCAAGCAGCAGGGGATGCGCGGCACCTGCTGGGCCTTTGCCGCCGCCGCCGCGCTGGAGAGCCGCGACCGGGTGGTGTTCGACGCGTCCAGCAACCTCTCGGAGCAGTTCCTGGTCAACAAGGTCAAGCGCGAGTGGGGCGCGGACGACTACAACGACGGCGGCGGGGCGGAGTTTACCCTGAACAGCGCCGTGGACAACAACTTCCTGATCCCGTGGGAGCAGTACTGGCCCTACAATCCGGCGTACGGGCGACCCGCCAGCGCCTTTCAGGTGGACGACCCCAAGACGCCCATCAACGAGCAGGTGGCCGGCACCATGGCGTCCTACAAGGGTGCCTGCGGCCCCGGTGCTTCCAACGGAGACACCCTGATCTACACCTGGAGCTGCTCGGAAACCGCGCACCAGAGTCCGTTCATCTGTGCCCCGGCGGGCAACAAGAACTTCTGCGGCTACTTCAGGGTGGTGGCCCCCGCAAACGCCAGCGGCAGTTACGCCGACCGCACGCTGCCGATGTGGAACAACCAGTGGGCGACCCTGGCCGCCAACAAACGCCTCAAGACCTTTCCGCTGGCCGAGATTCGCAGCACCCTGGCCTCGGGCTACACCCTGCTCGCCAGCTTCGGGGTGTTCCAGGGCTTCAGTGCGGCCAGCAATGGCAAGCTCAGCAGCGGCTTCGTCACCGACTTCTCAGACGCGGGCGGGCGGGGCGGACACGTCGCGCTGATCGTGGGCTACATCGGCAACGCCGCGCTGCACCGCCGCCTGCCCGGCGCGCCGAGCGACCCGAACGGCTTTTTCGTGCTCAAGAACTCCTGGGGCTGCTCCGGTGACGGCGGCTACTACTACGTTCCAGTCGACTACGTGACCCGGTTTTTCAGCGACCTCTCGGTGCTCAAGCTGTCCTCGCTGCGCGGTGAGAACTGGAAACGCCAGCAGAACACCCCCGGCGTCCAGAACGCGCCCAGCATCGAGATCAGGGCCAACCCGGCGCGGGTGGACCTGCGGACCCAGACCGACCTCGCGCCGTTCTTCAAAGTGACCCAGACGAACGTGAAGAGCGTGACGCTGAGCGTGACCTCAGACCGAGACGGCCCGCTCTACAGCGGTCCCTGGAGCACCGACACCGCCGCGCTGTTCGGCTCCAGCCTGAAGTACAGCTTCAGTACCCCAGGGGCGCGCACCCTCAGTCTGGTGGCGACCAACAACGGCCTGGACGCCGCCGCGTCGTTCGTGGTGAACGTGGTCAACACGCCGCCCACCCTGGAGGTGCAGGGAAGCGGTAACGCCCGGCAGGGTGAGGAGTATTCCGTCAGCGCGCTGATCAGGGACCCCAACGAGCCGGACCTGAACGCCCTGTGCGCGGCCACGGTCTGGTCGGTGGCCGCGCCCGATATCCTCTCGGCCACCACGGGCTGCACCGTCAAGGTCAGGTTCGGGGCGCAGGGCACCAGGACCGTCCAGGCCAGCACCACAGACAGCGACGGCGCGGCGGTCTCCGGCAGCCTGAGCCTGAGCGTGCTGCCCCCGCCCGAGAACCCCTATCCCCGCATCGGCAGCGTCAGCCTGAACTCGCGGGAATTCAGGACCTCCGGCGGCTTCAACTTCTGTACGGTGCGCGGCGTGGCCATCGGAAGCACCATCGACCTGACCCAGAAGGGCTGCGAGATTCTGCCGGTACCGGGGCAGCCCGAACCCAACCGCTACTTCGTGGGAGCGGCCACCGAGAACCCGTCCGGCGAGGCGCTGAGCTACACCTGGACGCTGTACGTGACGCCCAGAGGCAGCGAGATCAAGCTCTACGAATCGGGCACGCCTTCGTTCGAACTGTACGGCGGCGGCAACTCGGGGCTGTCCACCTCCGAGTGCCGGATCACGCTCAGGGTCGGTGCGCCCGACCCCAGCCGCAGCAAGGGGCCGGTCACGGCCTGGACCGGCAGGTGTACCTACTACGCGACAAAACTGAACTGAGGACGGAGGGGTGCCTGCGACGAAACCGGGCACCCTCCCTGCCGCATCTTCCGCCGCCCACCCAAAGGAGCGTTCTGCTGATGAATTCTAAATATTTTATGAACCTGCGGCGCCGTCCAAACCTGAAGTACCGTCTGATGGCCGGGACCGCCGCCCTGTTCGCCTCGCTCGCCCTGGCCGCTGGCCTCAACTACAGCGTGGTCGTGAACGGCCAGGTGGCCCCGGACCAGGCCATCGTGGTGGGCGGCAGGACCTATGTGCCGCTCTCGGCCCTGAAACTGCTGGGCGTGCAGACCAGCCTCAGGGGCAACACCCTCACGCTGGGCGCTCAGGGGACGCCCAACACCGCGCCCGGCGGAGCCAACCAGCGCGCCTCGCTGGAGGGCTGCGTCGGCGAGACACTGTTCAATGGCGTGTGGCGCTTCACCGTTCGCAAGGTCGAGGCCATCGGCGCGGATGTGGGCCTCGGGCCGGGCTGGGGCGTAACCGCCGAACTGCGCAACGGCACCGGCACCAAGACCTCGCTCCACGACACCGGCCTGACCTCGATTGAACTGGTGCAGCCGGGCGGCAATACCTTCGTGTTCGAGGAAAGAACCGCCGAGGAGCCGTTTCTGTACAGGGAAGTCACTCAGGCGGGCGGCGTCACCTACCAGCTCAGGTTTCATGTGCAGGACGCCAGGGCCGAGGCGGCCAGCGTGCCCAGACCGTCCAAACTGACGGTGCAGATCGACCCGAAGCGTCTGACCGCCGGCTACCTGATCGCGGGAAAGGTGGCGTACACCACGCCCACGCCCAGCTTCCGGGTCAACCTGGACTGTCAGAAGTAGAGCCTGTGTCAACTGGTTCCGGCAACCAAGTTCTGCCCCCGATCAGCCGGAGTGGATGTTCTGGTTGACGCTGAACACGTTGTGCGGGTCAAACTTGGCCTTGACCCGGCTCAGCCGCTCATAGTTGTCCCGGTAGGTCGTCTTCACGCGCTCCTGGCCCTCGTCCATCATGAAATTGACGTAGGCCCCACCCATCGACTGGTCGTGCAGCGCTTCATGGGTCTGTACGGTCCAGTCCCTGATCTGGTCCGCATTGGCCGGGTCAGGATCAACCCCGTAATACACGGCGGCGAAATCGGCGTCGCGGTAGCTCCAGGCGGTGTCGTCCTGGCCGATCCGGTGGGCGGCCCCACCCACCGAATACAGATGGATGGTCGAGAGCATGGTGGGCATGGTCTGTGCCCTCTCACAGAGCCGCTCAATGGCCTCGTCGCCCAGGGACTTGAAGAAATCACCCCGCCAGTACTGCTGCGATCCCTTGGCGTACAGCCCATCGAAGGCCGCCTGGAGCGCCGGGAAGGGTACCCTCTGGACGCCGTGCAGCGCCGGTGGGCCAAACGCCGCGATGGGCGCGAACACCTCGTCCGCGCGTTCCTGGGGTCCGCTGTAGCACCACACCACGCCGCACATCTTCTTCAGGTGCAGCTCCACCGGAAACGCAGGGCCGGGAGGCACGGTCAGAAACGCGAAGAAGCCGTTCAGCCCGTCCGGGGCGTTCCGGATGAAGTCCTGATACCAGCGCAGCACCTGCCCTGCCTGGTCGAGCGGCCACAGCGTCGGCCCCCCGACGACGGTGCCCACCGGCTGGCCCTGGAACAGGAACGAGGTGACGATCCCGAAGTTGCCCCCCCCGCCCCGCAGCGCCCAGAACAGGTCGCTGTTCTCCTGGGCACTCGCGGTCACCAGGTGGCCATCTGCCAGCACCACGTCGGCCTCCAGCAGGTTGTCGATGGTCAGGCCGTACTTGCGCGTCAGGTAGCCCAGCCCGCCCCCCAGCGTCAGCCCCCCCACCCCCGTGGTCGAGATGATGCCCGAGGGCACGGCCAGCCCGAAGACGTGCGTGGCGTGATCGACCTTCCCCCAGAGTGCGCCGCCCTCGACCCGCACGGTGCGCTTCTCTGGGTCCACCCGCACGCCACTCATCTGGCCCAGGTCGATCAACAGGCCGCCGTCAACGCTGCCCAGCCCGCCGCCATTGTGACCGCCCCCGCGCACAGCCACCCGCAGCCCGGATTCGACCCCAAATTTGAGTGCTGCGATCACGTCGGCCACGTCGGCGCAGCGCACGATCAGCGCCGGGTGCTTGTCGATCATGCCGTTGAACAAGGCCCTGGCCTCATCGTAGGGGGCGTCTTCAGGGCGAAACAGCTCTCCGCGCACCGAGGCGTGCAGAGCTGTGAGGTCGAGTACAGCGGGACGGTATTCTGCTGAACCGGACTGAACCGTGGTCATGTCGGTCTCCTTCGCTGCCTTGCTCTGGGTGTCGCATGGTCGTGGCGGACGTCTTCAGGCTACGCCCGCCGCCAGGTTATTTGCGTGGATCGGTGGCCGGGTCGGCGTAGGTGATGGCGAACGGTCCCTGGAGATGCACCTACACGACGGTTTCCTCGGTGGTCCAGAGGTAGTGGTTCATGTCCTTGGGCAGGGCCACGAAGCCGCCCGGTTTCAGCAGGGTGCCCGCCCCCTTGTCGAGCACGTCTCCCATGCCGACGTGGGCGCCGCCGGAGATCACCGTCAGGTCCTCCTGGGTCGGGTGCAGGTGGGCCGGGATCTGATAGCCAGCCGGGAACTTGAGCCGCAGTGTGATCCTCACCGCCTTGCCGGGATCGCCGTCGAGGACGACCAGCTGCGCGCCCGGCGGCAGGAAGGGTGGGGCGGCACCCCACTTCAGGGCGCTGGGATTGACGCCCGCACTGCCGAAGGCGGGTCCGGCGAACAGGAACGCAGAGCTGAGGGCCAGCAGGATCAGACGCTTCTTGGTCATGGAAACCGACTCCTTGAATAACTGAGTGAGGCTAGAAGTGAACGCCGACGCGGAAAGCGGTGGTCCTGGGAGCAGTGGTTCTGGCCTTCCGTACCTTCAGGGTAGAAGTTGTGGCGTTCTCCAAGCGTTCGCGCGAGCGTTCCGGGGACAGGCTCGGCGTTAGGTTATACGGACCGCCGTCCATTTCCGGAACACCCAGAATTCCGCCGGGTGTTTCTCCCATTCCCCGGAGGGGCGCACTGGGTCGTCCCCGCTTCTTGACCAGAACAGCGCCGTTGACGACGCTGGGTCGCTGCTGGGGGTCCGTTCTGCCCAAGAAGGCGACGCTTGCGCGCTCCGCTCGGGAAAATTCCGTAACACTTACGGAGTTTTTGGAATCCTTATCACCTGTTTACAGCAGTCGCGCGGGGGTTCAGGAAAGGGTCTGAAGCAGGGCGCGCCCCAGGTTCAAGTCATGCGTCGAGAGCCGGTCTGGAAAGCGGGCCAGGGCGGGTTCCAGTGCTTCCGCTGCCGCCTGGGCATGGCCGCCACTCTGCAACTGCGCGGCGAGGGTGGTGGCGGCCCGCAACTCCAGCGACAGGCTGCCCTGTTGGCGGGAGAGCGCGATGGCGCGGCGAAAGTGAGGCTCGGCCCCGTCTGCTGCCAGCACACCGCACAGCACGCCGCGCAGTCGGTGGAGTTCGGGCAGATACCACAGGTCATTGTTCTGGTGGGCCACCGACTGCGCCACGTCCAGGGCCGCGCGGGCGGCCTCAGGCTGGCCTGCCAGCAACTGCGTTTCGGCCAGCAGCGCGAGGTAGTATGGCAATCTCAGCGCGGCGTCCTGCCGCTGGAGGGCCTCCAGGCCCCTCTTGATGCGGGCCAGGCCCGCCTGAACCTCACCGCGCTGCGCCAGCACCCAGCCGCCCACCACGACCCCCCACTCGTGGTAGTAGGCGACGTTGTGGCGCTCACAGCCGGCCACGGTCAGCTCGGCACTGGCCCAACTGGTGTCGAGGTGGCGTTCAAGCTGACACGAGACGGTGCGGTAGGCCCCCGCCTGCATCTCGGTGAACGGATGCCCGAGTTCGTCGGCGATAGCGGCGGCCTGCTGAACATACTCGCGCGCCTCCTCCACCTTCCCCTGGAGCCACAGCCCGTGTGCGCCCCACGACAGGCTGAATACCCCCACGTCCGAGCCGAAGATGACCCGGCGGCGGCGATGTTGATGGTACAGCCGGTTGGCAAGGGCGAAATGCTCCGCCGCGCCCTCCAGTTTGCCCTCGATCTGGTCGCTGCCTCCAAGCGCGAGGTGGCAATCAGTCAGCAGGCCGGTGTCTTCCCGCACCAGGCTCAGCGCCCTCTCGGCCAGGGTACGGGCCAGCCGGACGTTGCCGCGCACCACCTGAAGCGCATACAGACCCCACAGGCTGCGGATAACCTGTGTATCGTCTCCCAGCTTTTCAGCTAAGCGCAGCGCCCGGTCCAGGGTCGATTCCAGTTCGGGGGGCGTGAAGCCTCGCAGGGCACAGAGCGCGGCGGCCATGGCGTCTTGGGCGGTCAACTCGGAGCGGTCCCGTTCCGGGCTGGCGGGCAGACGCTCCAGCAGGCGCAGGGCCTGGGTCGCCTGGTGCATCGCCTCCTGGCTGGCCGAGAGGCTGTTGGCCCGTTCTGCGGCGCGCAGGGCAAAACTGACCGCTTTTGCGGGCTGCCCCGCCTGCTCATGGTGGGCCGCCAGCTGCGCGGCCACGCGGCTCAGATCGGGCGCGTGCCGAAGTTCCAGCGCCTGGGCCACGCGGCGGTGAAGCAGTCGGCGGCGGGCCGGGCTGAGTTCGCCGTACGCGCCCTCTCTCAGCCGGTCGTGGGTGAAGTCGTAGCTCTCGCTGGTGCCCCCGGTGCCAGGCTGTTCGGTACCGGGCTGTTCCCGGATGATCGCCCGCTGCCACAGTTCGTCGAGGGCAGCCACCAGCGTCTCCTCGCCCAAGTCGCTGGCATCCTTCAGTAGCTCCACATCGAAGGCCCGTCCAATGGTGGCGGCCAGGTGCGAGACGCTGCGCGCCTCGGGCGAAAGTTGTTCCAGGCGCGTGGCGATCACCGCCTGGACGCGGGCGGAAGGTAGAAATACCAGCGGACTGGCTTCCCCGCCCTCCGGCCCAGCCCCAGTTGGCCCTGTCCCAGTTGGCCCTGTCCCAGTTGGCCCTGTCCCAGTTGGCCCTGTCCCAGTTGGCCCGTCCCTGTCCAGCCCCGCACCGTCCAGCCCCGCACCGTCCAGCCCCGCGCGCACCGCCTCGACGATGAACAGCGGCTGGCCCTCGGTGGCTGCAAAGAGATGGGTCTGGGCGCTGGCCGACAGCTCCTGGGCCAGCACTGACGCGGCCAGCGCCCCCGTTTCTTCAAACGACAGGGGGCCGAGTTCCACGCGTTCCAGCACCCCACGCCCCTGAAGCCCTTGCAGAAACGTTCGCACGGCGGGGTTGGCGTCTTGTTCCTCACGGCGCAGGGTACACAGCAGCAGCAGCGGGGCGTGGGCATCGAAGCGCAACAGGAAGTGCAGCCATTCCAGCGTGTCCTGATCGCACCACTGAAGATCGTCGAGCAACAGCAGCAGCGGCCTGTTGCCCAGCAGGAACGCTCTTGCCAGGGCTTCAAAGAGGCGCTGACGTTGCCAGCCCTCGCTGAGAGGTTCAGGAACGGGAAGATAGGGGCGCAGCGCCAGTTCTGGGACCAGCCTCACCAGTTCCTCGTGCCAGGGGGGTTCGAGCAGAGACGCCTGTGTCAGCAGCGCTGGACTCCGCAGCCAGTCGCTGATCGGGGCGTAGGCCAGTCGGCCCTCGGCGGCGTAGGAGCGGGTGCGGGCCGTGCGGGCATGCGATTCGTTCGCCAGATCAATCAGCGCCTCGGCGAGCCGGGTCTTGCCGATGCCCGCTTCCCCCGCGATGAGCAGAACCTGCGATCTGCCGCTCTGGACGCCCTGCCACACCCGGACCAGCCGTTTCCACTCGCCCTGGCGGCCTATCAGGGGCAGGATTCCGGCGGGTGTGGGCGGCGCGGCGTTCAGGCGCTCGTGGTCCAGGTGTTCCCGCACGTGCCTGGACATGGCCTGGAGTGCCTCGCCGGGCGTCATGTCCAGCTCCGTTTTCAGCATCTCCGCGCAGCGGGTGTAGGCGTGCTGGGCCGCCGCCGCGTCACCGTTTTCAAGGTGCAGGCGCATCAGCCGGGCGTAGACGCTCTCCCGCAGCGGCTCCAGGGCGAGCAGCCGCTGGGCGTGGTGCAGGGCCTGCGTCCGGTCACCAGTCTGTTCATGGAACTCCAGGAGCTGTTCCATGACCTCGGCGGCCCGCTGATGCAGTTCGTCTCGCTGTGGGGTCAGCCAGTCGTCGTCCACGGCCAGCAGCAAATCCGCCGTGTACAGCCGGGCGGCCTGCTCCAGTGCCTGGATGTCGGGTGTTCCCCGTGGAGTGCTGCCCTGCCCCGTGCTGCCCTGCCCCGTGGCCTCACGAAACGCCGTCACGTCCAGGCCAATGGGCACGTCATGACGCCAGCGCAGGGCCGACGGCGTGATGTCCAGGTAGCGCTCGGCGTCTGGCAGCGCCCGCCGCAGAAAATACAGCTCACGGCGCAGGTTGGTCAAGGCCTGGGCCTCGCCCGAGTCCGGCCAGATGGCAAAGGCGATGTGTCTGCGCGGTTGAGGCGAGTGCCCGTGCAGCAGCAACCAGGCCAGAAGCGCCTGCTGGCGGGGGGCACGGAGAGCCGTCACAGGCTGACCGTGATGCCTGACCTGCAACGCACCAAACAGCTGAATCTCAAGGTCGGGCATAGCCTCCCTCCAGCGTTGTCCTGAATGTGGCCCTCCTATAGTAGTCGTTCGGCACCGGTACACACGGGCGCGCGCGGCGAATCGGGCATGTCGGGAAGGAGGCTTGGCGCAGTTGTCCGAATTCCGGTACGGGAGAACAACCAGGGCGTCCCTCCATTGTCTTGGGCAGAACGGAGCGGTCAAGCGTCCTCATGCGAGCAAGCGCCTGCTGGGCGCTGTTCTGCTCAAGCGGTCAAGCGTCCTCATGGGCGCTGCTCTGACCAAGAAGAGGGGCGCTGCCCTGACCAAGAACGCGCCTTCTTGGTCAGGACAGCGCCGTTGACGACGCTTGACCGCTGGGCACGCCTGCCCGCCTCCTACCTGCCCGAC
>JANXWI010000046.1 GCA_025351205.1 Deinococcus sp. | reverse complement strand
GGAACCCCTGTCAGATCGGTTGACGCTGCACCGGCTCCTCAGCTGTTGTTGTGATCGCCCGGCTTGAGCCATCGACTTTCGCAGGTTCAATCTGACAACCAGTCTTCTGCACATGGGCTTGGTCGTGACCCCTCGCCCCCTGCGGGAGAGGGGCGCTGCGAAGCATCGGGGTGAGGGGTGGTGAGCGCAGCGATGGCTTTCTTTCCTGACCGATTTCGCCCCGCTCAAATTCAGACACCAGATTGCAGATTCCAGACACCAGATTCCAGACACCAGAACGGCTGCCCTCTCGACGCAGGGCAGCCGTGTGCTTCACCTTCTTACAAACTTACAAACCGAAGAAGGCGCGGTTTTTCTGGATGTATTCGGTCTCGCTCGCAGGGGTGTCTTCCTCGGGGTAGATGGCACTCACCGGGCACGCAGGCACGCAGGCCCCGCAGTCGATGCATTCGTCGGGGTGAATGAGGTACATCTCACCGGCGTCATAGATGCACTCGACGGGGCAGACCTCGGTGCAGGACTGGTCCTTGACTCCGATGCAGGGGCTGACAATAACGTGTGGCATAGATTCTACATTATGCCGCCTGGTGGCCTGAACACAAGTGGGCCAGTCCCGCGCTGTCTACTCACGTGGGCCGGGGCCGAACACTGACGATGGTGCCAAGAGCGTAGCACCCTTTCTTCAGGACACCAGCACGCCCCCCAGGTCGATGGGCAGGTCCAGGATGCGGCCTTCCAGCCCGTTGCGGCGCATCACCGCGCCCAGAAAGGCGTGCAGCCCTGCCGTGCTGTGCCGGGCGTCATGGAAGCACAGCACCGCCGGGCCAGCGCCGCTCAGGGCCGCGCCCAGCGCCCCATGTTCCACCGCGCCTTCCAGCACGTCGCTCAGGCCGGGGACCAGGGGCGCGCGCCAGATCTGGTGAACGTAGTCCTGCATGGCGTGCCGCAGCAGGTCCAGCCGCCCGGTGGCCAGGGCCGCCGCCAGGAGTGCGGCGTGAGACAGCGCGTGTACGGTGTCGGCCCGCGAGTATTCGGTGGGCAACACCGCCCGCGCCTTGCTGGTCGAAAGCTCGAAATCGGGGATGAGCACGGTCACGCCCAGGTGTTCTGGCGGGGAGAGCCGCACGAAATGCGTGCCCACCTTGTCCAGCGTCGCCACCGCGATGCCCCCCAGCAGCGCCGGAGCCACGTTGTCGGCGTGCCCCTCCTCGCGGGCGGCCATGTCGAGCAGTTCGTCCTGCCCCAGCGGTTCACCCAGCAGCACGTTGGCGGCCACCAGTCCGGCCACCAGCGCGGCGGCGCTGCTGCCCAGGCCACGGGCCAGCGGAATGTCGGTCTGGATCTCGACCCGCACAGGCGGCAATTCGCGGCCCACCCGCCGCGCGGCGATCTGCATGCAGCGGTAGACGTAATTGCTCTCGTCGGCAGGGGTCTGGGCCAGGTCCGGCCCCATCGGCACGATTTTGGTGCGACTCTGGCGGGTCACGCGCAGGGTGGTGAACAGCCCGAGGCTGATGCCCAGGCTATCGAAGCCCGGCCCCAGGTTGGCGCTGCTGGCGGGGACACGGACGGTGAAGCTGGTCACGACGTCCGCCTCTTCCAGGGACCGTATTTCATGAAGCTGGGTTTCAAGGGCGTGGGTTTCAAGAGGTTGTGTTCCAACAGCCTGTGTTCCAAAAGCCTGTGTCCAGCACCGTATACAGGCTGGCCCCGCGCTTTGTTCCGGTGATTCGGGCCATGACGGTGTTCCTCCAAGGGGCGGTTCGGCTCTCAGCAAGGCCACAGACCAGGGCCACACAGGGCTGTTCTGCTGCGGCCATGCTACAGGCGGCAGCGGGGGCACTCAAGCGGGCGCACGGACAGGGGCCGCTCCGGCAGGGCAGTGGTCCGGGCCACTCTCGGCGCTTGGGACTGGAAGACAGACCTCTGAACTCGCGCTGGTGTGAACCTGTTGCATTCTGAGAACGCCTCAGAAAAACGCCAGTTCCGGGATGCCCCGGGTGAGTGATTTGGCCCCATTCTGACGCTGTTTTTACCTGAAATTGATACGGCGCTTAAACGGTCTTGACGCCGCCTTCAAAGAGTATTCCAGTGTACTATTGGGTCATTTGTCCAGCCGCATGCTGCTCTCAGGAAAGAGTCTGGTCCGGCACGGTGCGGTACGGGACGTGTGGCCAGGCTCACCCGGAGAGCAGGCGAGCGTGCAGGCGATCCGGGCAACTATACCTGGGAGGTACATCATGGTTGGTTTTATTGTTACGATTCTTGTTGGCGCACTCTGTGGCTGGCTCGCCAGCATCATCATGAAGACCAATGCTCAGCAGGGCGCAATCGCCAACATTCTGATTGGAGTTGTCGGCTCGATCATCGCACAGTTTGTTTTCGGCAATCTGCTTAATATCGGCGGCAACAACGCTGGAAACGGTTTCCATGTTTTGAGCATTCTTTGGGGCGTGATCGGGGCGGTTCTCCTGATCGTCATCCTCAAGGCGCTCAAGGTTCTGCGCTAACCAGGATTGCGTCAGTTAAGGCCTTCTCCAAGTCTCCCTGTACCGCCAGCCTCCGGGTTGGCGGTTTTTTTGCAGGCCTTTCCACGGCTATGCCAGCGCCTGCCTGAAATGTCCCGCTCCGGCTGTGCCATCATGCAGGCGATCAGAATGTCAGCGCTCAGAGCACCTTCCTCCAGTCATGTGCAGTGGCCCTCGCGGCTGCTGTTGTGGCTGGCGGCGGCCTTGTTCGTGGTGCAGGTGGCCGTACACGCCAGCGCGCCAACCAATATGAACGGCTCCGAC
>JANXWI010000010.1 GCA_025351205.1 Deinococcus sp. | reverse complement strand
GTGTACCCGGCCTCTTCCAACTCCCCGGCGATGTCGGCGTAGGCCCTCAGCAGGCTTCCCGTGAGCTTGTAGAGCAGCAGGCGCTGCGGTGCCCGCTCTATCGCCTCTTCCGGGTGGGCGGAGTTGCCGCAGAAGTAGTGTCCCAGCGCCTCGGAGGTGCGGGGTGGGATTACCGGCTCACACAATGCCCGCAGTTCTTCCAGCCGCTCTTCCAGCCGGGTGCGCCCGGTGGCCAGCCGGTCTTCCAGCAGGCCCTGCACGTCCTGCGGTTCGTAGCCGTCGAAGGCCGAGCTGGTGTAGTCCTTGATCGCCTGCCCTAGGCTGCCGAACAGGTCCTTGTAGTCGATGACGTAGCCGTACTCTTTGCTGTCACCGTCGAGCCGGTTGACCCGGCAGATCGCCTGGAAGAGCGCGTGGTCCCGCATCGTCTTGTCGATGTAGATGTAGGTGGCCGACGGCGCATCGAAGCCGGTCAGCAGCTTGTCCACCACGATCAGCAGCTTCATCTGTCCTGGCTGCTCGATGAACTTCTTCTTGACCTCCTCCTCAAACTTCTCGGGGGTCTTGCCGTTCAGCATCCTGTTGTAGATGTCGTACTGTTGCAGCCGCTCAGTCAGGCCCTCACCGGTCGCCTCGCCTTTGATGTCGGCGGGACTGGGCTGGTAAGAGGTGATGATGGCGCACTTGTCGAAGCCCCCCTCCTGGAACAGCTTGTAGACCTTGCACGCCTGGTAGATGCTGCTGGTCACCAGCATGGCGTTGCCGTGTCCGCTCTTCAGGCGGGGACGCTCCTCCATATCGATCATGATGTCGGCGACGATCTTGCTCAGGCGGTCCTGAGAGCTGAGCACCTTCTGCATGGTGCCCCACTTCTGCTTGAGCCGGGAGCGGGCCACCTCGGTCAGGCCCTGGGTTTTGAGGGAAAACCACTGATCGATCTTGGCGGGCGAGGTCAGGTACTGGTCGATGTCGCGGGCCTCGTACTTGAGGTCCAGCACCACGTTGTCCCGTACCGCCTGGTCGTAGCGGTAGGCGTGGATGAACGGCCCGAAAACCTCGATGCTCTGGCGCTTGTCGGACTTGAGCAGCGGCGTGCCGGTGAAGCCGATCATGACCGCGCCCGGCAGCAGGCCCGTCATGGCCTTGTGCAGCTCGCCGGACTGGGTGCGGTGTGCCTCGTCCACGAACACGAAGAAGCGGCCATACGGTTTGAACCCCTGCTGACTATCCTGCTGCAACTGCTCCACGAAGGCGGCGATGTCGCCCTCCTCGTGGGTGCCGAACTTGTGGATCAGCGAGCACATCAGCGAAGGGTTGGGGCTACTTAGCAGCGCAAGTAGATCAGCCCCGCTGGTGCTGCGGGTGATCTGCTCGTTGACGCCCCTGAAGACGCCCTCAATTTGCTTGTCCAGCTCGGTGCGGTCGGTGATGATCAGCACCCGGCTGCCGGTCACGTTTTCCAGAATCCATTTGGCCAGCCAGACCATCGTGAGACTCTTCCCGCTGCCCTGGGTGTGCCAGATGATGCCGCCGCGCCCGTCCTGAACGCAGGCCCTGGCGGCTTTGACCCCGAAGAACTGATTGGGGCGGCAGAGCTTCTTGATGCCTTTGTCGAAGGCCACGAAGTTGTGCAGCAGGTCCATCAGGCGCGTCTTGCTGCACATCTGGGCCAGCTGAGTGTCGAGCGTGTGCTCGTAGACGGCTGCACCGCTGCCCTCATCATCCTTCCAGGTCAGGTACGCCTTCTCGGGCGTCTGGATGGTGCCGTAGCGCAGCCCTTCGGTATCACTGCCTGCCATGACGAGCTGCATAGCCGAGTAAAACGGCTCGATGAACTCCTTCTTCTGGTTGTCGAGGTTCTGGCGGATGCCCTCACTGACCGAGACGGTGGAGCGCTTGAGTTCCAGCACGCCGACCGCGATGCCGTTCAGGTAGAGCACGACATCCGGGCGCTTGCCGTGCTTGCCGCTGACCGTGACCTCCTCGGCAAGGGCGAAGTCGTTGGCTTCTGGGTTGGTCCAGTTGACGAGGTGAACCGTCTCGGTCAGTTCACCCACGTCCGGTCTGACCTTGACGCCGTATCGCAGCAGGCCGTACACCGCCTGGTTGGCGTCGTAGAGGGTCTGGGTCTGCACCTGGGCCGCCTCCTGCACCTGCCGCAGCGCCCGACCGATCAGCGCTTTCGGGACGCCCTGACTGGTCAGGAAGGCCCCGAGTAGGCCCACCTCGATGTGGCTGTTGCCCGCCCGCTTCTCCCAGTCACCCAGATAACGGTAGCCAAGTTCCTTCTGGAAGAACTTGACCACCCGGTTTTGGGTCTTGCGCTCGACCTGCCCGACGGTGCTCAAAGGGTGTATCCACTCATGCTGTACAGCCTACCGCCGATCTGGTGAGGCGTTAGACACAGGTGCCGACTCACACTCTCAGGCCGGGACTGCCGTAAGAAATACGCTCGGGTTGACATGGAAGTAGTCGCTGAGCTTCCTGACCTGGCCCGCCGTGAAGTCGCGGCTGCCCCTGAGCAGTTTGCTCAGGTTGCTCTGGTCGATGCCAGTGGCGGCCTCCAGTTCCTTCTGGGTCAGTCCCCGCTGCTCCATCAGGAAGGCCAGCACCCGGTGGGGCGGCGCAGGCGGCATCGGGTAGGCTGCACCTTCAAACGCCTCCACCCGGTCGGCCAGCAGGTTGAGCAGGCTGAGCAGCGGGTGCTCCCGGTCCTCGCCGACCTCCAGCATCAGCTCGTCTATGGTGGCCAGCGCCCGAGTGTTCTGGGCCTCGCTGGTGATGGGCGAGAGCAGGTCATGGGCCACGCTGTCCACGTTGGCCCAGAGGCGGAAGAGGGTGCGGCTGCCTGTCATGGTTCATTCCTCCTAGGCTGGCGTTTTTGCGCTTTCTTGTCTGCTGCCCTCTTGACCTTGATGCGCTGAAGCCGTTCGCTGTCGGGCAGCCAGGCGTCGTAGAGCTTGTGGGTCATGAATTCCTTGACGTACACGATGCCCGCCGGGAAGTTGATGGTCACGATCAGGCGGTAGCTGCCGCCGCAGATGTTGAAAATCAGGTAATCGGGTGCGACCCACGACGCTTTGGGAAACACCGCCTGCACGTCTGCGAAGCTGCCCAGATCGGCGGCCCGGAGAATGGCGTGCCAGTCGGTCAGGGCGTCAGCGGCGTCGGGATACTGCGCCGCGTAGGCCCGGAGCGTGCCCAGCGCGATGATCCTGGTCGCCATAGCTATACAATAGGTCAAATTGACCTAAACTGCAAGGAGCAGGAGTTACGTCTGGCCGCCGCCCATCTGCTTGAGCTTGAAGCTGATCTGGTAGGTATAGAAGCTGATGTTGGGGGCGACCAGCAGGGCCAGCTGCACGCGGGCGTCGTCTTCCAGGGCGATGATGGCCCCCTTGACGGTCTGCCCGTCCTCGGCCAGGTTCTTGAGCACGAAGCCCATGTAGCGCTGTACCTGCCCCACCACCCGGTCACTGGCCCGGCCCCGTTTCAGCTCGACCACCAGCAACTCCTTCTTGTCCTTGCTGATGGCCAGGATGTCGAGCGGCCCGGTCTCGGTCTGGTACTGCTGCCCGACTTGCTCACCGTCCACAGTGTAGATGTCGTATCTCTGCCCCAACTCGGTGCTGGCCCAGTTGTCCACCAGAAACGATTCCAGCTGCTTTTCCAGCTGGAAGCTGATCGGGTCTTCTACTGCCTCGTTGTCGATCACCACCGGAGCCACGGTCTGGCCCGCCAGCAGGGCACTCAGTTCGTCCTGATATTTGCTGAGGTTGACCACCGCCAGGATGCTACCCATAGAGCTGCGCAGCTCCAGGCTCATATTCTCCCGATTCAGCAGTTCGGGTCGCCACTGAACGGCGCGGCGGTGAGGCAGCACCTTGTCGGGGTTGTAGCTGTAGCCGCCAACTACGTCGCCCACCATGTACATCCCCGATTCACCATTGGGTGAAGTCACCACGTCGCCGACCTGAATTTCTTTGCAGACTGTCCAGACAGCCCCACACGCCAGCCCCGCCGCAATCTTGGACTTGCCAGGGTGGTTACTCAGGTATACCGGAATGAACTGCTTGTTGAATTCCCGCCACTGGTCAGGGAGCTGGCCGGTCAGGTCTTGGGCGATCTCGTAATCCACGCCGATGAAGCCCTGTCGAAGCCCAATTGTTGCGTAGGAGCTGCCTTTACCAAGCATCACTTTGTAGTAGTTGGTCATCGTTTGGCCCTCCTTGAGTTTCAGATTTAAAAAGGAAGGTCTTCTTCCGGTGGGAAGTCCAGGTCATCCGCCTGCATACTGGAAAGCGGAGCCTCCACATCGGTTCGTGAATTGATCTGTGCCTCAATGGTCTGCACGAACCTGATCAGGCTGGAGATATTGCCGACGATCAGTGTGGCCTCAGCGCGACCCAAAACTGGATTGTCGTGGGCAAGACTCTGCGTGTTGCGGACTGTGTTGAAATCGCCGAGGACAGAGATGGCATTTCGCAGAATCTTATCCCCCATCGCTGACTCAATCTGTCCAGCATCGCGGAGGCTCCTCACGTACTCGCCGAAAATGCTGTTTAACGGCTTTGATTCGCCGTTAGGGTTGGCAACCTCTATGCCTCGGCCCGCACACAACCGCCGAACAAACCTCACGCTGAAGGTGTGCAACCTGTCCACTACGGCCTGGGGTTCATCCTGGCGAAGGGATTCCTGAATCTGGCGCAGGAGTAGGGCATCGTTGACCCCATCAGCGGCTTCGACCAGAGCGGTGACATCAGGAGCTGAGGCAGCAGACTTCAGACGGCGGACAAGGGCCAGCCCACCGACGAAATCAGCGCCAGTGCCGCCAAGACATTTTTCTTCTCGACCGTGTTGAATCAGACCACTCAGAGCCTGCATCACCAGTTGGTCCTCAGCCTTTTCCAAGAAGCAGCGAAGCCGCTTGGCCTTTGATTCGCCCAGACCAGCGAACTCGCCCGAGTAGATGTCAACGCCGATGTCGAGCTTGAAAAACTCTGAGAATGTCCGATCTGAGAATTTCAGGACAAACCCATTGCCCATATCGAGTAGGCGCTCAATCAACTGCCGTTCTCTGAAGGTTAACGTCGCCATGTCAGCTCACACCAACCTTATCCGCCCGGTCAGCAGCTCCTGCATCATGCCCTGCTTCAGCGCCCGCGTCTTGCCCAGTTGCTCTTCCAGGGATTCAATCTCGGTGTCCATGTCGGAGAGGACAGCGGCGATGGCTTGCTGCTCGGGGAGGGGTGGAAGTTGCAACAGAAAATTCTGAAATGTAGGGAGTCGCAAAGAATCAACCGTTGCCTTGACCGAATTTTCTGCTGCATAAGGTCCGAAATGAAAGCTCATGTACAGGTGAATATATTTAGCGAAAACCGTGGAGGAAAAACCACTAATCTTGTACACTCTTTGATGATAGTCAAACTTTCCATTTATATAATGGAATATACTTCCTATGTTGCCCTCTCCGGGGACAAGAATGGCTTCCCCTTCAAAAGAGTAGGAATTTATTCGCTCGATATTCTCTGATCTGACGAAGAATGGATATGCACCATCAATAGATTTATCCTCGTTGTTTGCACCACCTGTTTTAATTTTCGCTACATCCCCCAGCCGCTTCTCTTCCCACTCCCCCTCAAACCCAGGCAGACGCTTGCGCCCGGTGAGGAGTTGCTGCATGGCCCCCTGCTTGATGGCCCGCTTCTTGGCGACCAGCGCCTCCAGCCCGGCGATCAGTTCATCAGCATCGGACAGGGCTGCGGCAATGGCGCGTTGTTCGGGGAGAGGGGGCAGGGGAACCTTCTGGTTCCGCACAATGTCGCTGTTAAGGTTACTCTGTGATCCAATTTGACCTGAAGCCCGAAATTCTTTCTCTAAACTCTTCAAGACAAAGTACATGTATTCGTTTGTGGTGCCCTGAAGCTTTGAAAAACCCACAAAACCGTCATGGATGCAAGTGTCGATGGCGGTGATCACTGGCACTCCCACAGTTGCACAAATACTCATGATTAAGCTGCCTGTGGGTAGAAAGCGGCTGTTCGCTATACCCGCAGGCGATAGAAATTCGCTCGTGGCTTTGAGCCTGGAGCTTTTAGCCTGAGTTACGTCGGTAATCCGCACCCAACCTACTTTGCTTTCAGCGTCGAACCAGAGTGGAGAATCAATTGGGCGTGGCGAGGCACCCCGCTGAATGTCCGCAAGGTTTCCGAGAGGTCGGATGCCCCACTCTTCAGGTATAACCCCAACCTCAGTCTGCTTGTACCCTTCCTTCACGCCCATGCGAAGCCCATCCGCTCCAGGTGGGCGTTCACCCGGGCCTGCAACTCGTCCACGTTCTGCGCCAGCACCGGCAGCGGCTCGGCGTAGCGCTCGGCCAGCTCCCTCACCCGGCCCGTCAGGGTGCCCGTCACCCGGTTCAGCTCGGCGGTCACATCGGCCTGCACGGTAGCCAGCCACTTGCCGCCCACCACGATGTTGCGGGCCTCCTCGGCGCTCAGGGAGCCGTAGTGGGCATACACCCTGGCCTCCAGGGCAGCGGCGGCGTCCTTGACCGCCTTGCTCGCCTTGGCCTCCCTGTCGAGCAGCAGCGTGTAGCGGTGCAGCAGGTCCTTCTCCTCGCTCGCTTCCCGGTCAAAGGTGATGGCGGCCAGTCGGTCGCGGATGTACTTCCTGCTGCCTGCCGCCGTGAACTTGCCGCTGTCGGCCTTGGCGTCTTCCAGCAGGCCGCCCTCCGCGCCGTGCTCCTCTTCCAGCTCT
>JANXWI010000511.1 GCA_025351205.1 Deinococcus sp. | reverse complement strand
GCCGGTTACTGCAACGCCGTGATCCGGACGTTACGGCTTCCCCAGGACAGGGCCTCGCCCCGACTGCCCATCCAGATGTCGAGGGTGTTGCCGATCCGCACGTTCATGGTGTCCTCGACCACAAAAACCCGGCCACGCAGGTACCCGCTGTACCGTCCGCTCAGGTCTTCGATGGTCAGGCGGGTTCCGTAGGGGAACCGGCCCAGCAGGTCTCGGCTGAGCGCCACCACACCGGACCGCACGCGGGTTCCGGTGGCCGTGACAAACGGGGTCGCGTCGGTCTGACCACGGGCGCTGTTGTAGGCCGTCGAGTGGACCGTTGCGCTGCGGCCCGTGCTGCGCAGGGCGCTGCTGGCGGCTCTGGTCACGCCTTGGGCGCGGGCCGCAGCGGCGCTGACAGGTTTGGTGGCACCGACTGGTTGAACCGTGCTGGCAGGCTTGACAGTCGCGGCAGGTACGCTCAGCGCCGTTCTGACAGCCTGCGACGCCACCGCCGAACCGGGCAGGGCCGGGGTGGCCAGGGCGACAGAGGCGACGAGCAGGCTCAGCGCCAGAACAGCGAGGGGCGCGGTGACGTGAACCCGGATGAGCAGGGCCAGAACGCGGCCCAGATTGACAATTCTTGACATTTGACTCCATTGGCAGCCAGAAAACCATTCCCGACCAGGCGAGCGCCCTGATGAACAGACAGCGCAGGCGGACCGAACCGCTGCTCAAGAACGAAAGAAGATTCTGCCCCGTCTTGCCGTGCCAGGGTGCTCAGGGTGAACTTCGCAGAGGTTCTGGATGCACCTCTGAAGCGAAGGGGCCAACTGGCAACACCTTCAGACCTGAAACGCGGTTGCCGAGGCAGACAAAAAGACCACCGAATAAATACATCAGGAAACCAATGCAGGTCTGAACGACAGACCCGCAAAAGGTGCAGTACACATGCCTGCATTTCTTGTATCGCCAGACTTCCGGCTGGACGCCCGGTGAGATCGGACCATTCAAGGCCCGAGTGCCCAAAGCTTATGGACAGTCGCTGAGTGATTTATGTACAGGAGCGGGTATTCCACTCATCTCAATTTGCCACAGGATCTTCATTTTCTCTTCATACCTGCCGTGGCAGCCGTCCAGTACGTATTCAGAGTATGAGTCAAATTCTAATCATCTCATCTTTCTTCTCATTCTTTTTTTCAGACTGACGCATCTATAATGCCCATTACAGAATTTCGGCCTGAAAAATCACCACTCTTTGTGGCACAGTCTCCAATTGTCTGCGGGGCAGAGGGCTGTAGGTCTCAATTTGGGGCCACACAGGTCTCGGGGCATGCAGTGGTCCTCATGCGGCTCACACCTGATGGACCGATCTGATGAGAGCCTACGGTCAACATAAAGCAAATCCGGCGAGATTCGTGCCGACGTTGACTGTTGCCAGAACGACAAACATCTGCTCTGGGGGAACATCGCGGATTCTGGACGGCGAACGTGGAGAGGATGTGGCCCACGGGGGCGCTCCGGCGCTCGCTCTGCTCAGTTTCCGACTGGCCCGGTCTACCGGGTGGGCGGTTCGGCCCATTTCGACAGAATGGCGGCGGCCACGTCGCGGTAGATCGGTGCGGCCAGCATCGAGCCGTGGTAGCGCTCCCGCGCTCCGTGGACCATGACCGCCAGCGTCACGCGCGGCTGATCCGAGGGGAAAAACCCGGCGAACACGCTGTCATACATGGTGCTGCTGTAGCGGCCATCGACGACCACCTGGGCAGTCCCGGTCTTGCCCGCCAGCGCGTAGCCCTTGATGCCTGCGGCCTTGGGAATCCCCTCGCTGATGACCGCGTGAAGCAGTTCGCGCGTGGTGCGGGCCGTCTGCGCCGAAATCACCTCGCGGGCCGGGGGCTGCGCCTCACCCATCACCAGGCGCGGGGCCATGTACACCCCGCCATTGGCGAGCGTGTTGTAGGCCGCCGCCAGTTGCAGCGTGGTGGCGCTCATGCCCTGCCCGAAGGCGTTGGTGGTGCGCACCACGTCGTCCCAGTTGCGGACCAGCTGCAAGGAGCCGCTGGCAGAGCGCGCCACCGGCAGGGGCACACTCTGTCCGAAACCGTACTGCCCCAGATAGTCGTGCAGCAGCTGATTGGGAAAATGCTCGACCACGTGCGACATGCCGACGTTGCTCGAGTAGCGCAGGATCTGCTTGGTGGTGAGCGTGGCGGGGTGGGCCACCGCGTCGTGGATGGTCGTGCCCACGCGCCGGGTTCCCACCCAGCGGCTCATGGGCGTGCTGTAGACCGATTCCGGCGTGGTCAGCCCCTCCTGGATGGCGGCGGCCACCACCAGCCCCTTGATGGTGGACCCCGGCTCGAAGTTGTCGAGGAAGGCCCGGTTGCGCCAGACCTGGGCGCTCTGTGCCTTCCAGGTGTTCGGGTCGAAGGCCGGATAATTGGCCGCCGCCAGAATCTTGCCGGTCTTGGTGTCGAGCACCACCACCGTGCCGTACTGCGCCTGATGCTCCAGCACAGCGGCTTTCAGCACGCCCTCGGCTGCCGCCTGAATGCCCGGATCGAGCGTCAGGGTCAGGTTCTCGCCTGCCGACAGCCGCGAATCGTAGGCCGCCTCCAGCCCCTCCAGACCGTTGGTGTCGCCCATCATGCCGATCACCTGCCCGGCCAGCGAGCCGCCCGGATACACCCGTCGGTCTTTCATGCTGCGGGCCAGCACCGAGCCATCCTCGGTCACGATGCTGCCGCGCACCTGGATCACGGCGCGGCGCACCCCCTGCGGCAGGCCCCATTCCAGCTGGGCGTAGGCCCAGACCAGCGTGCAGAAGGCCAGCAGCGCGATGAACTGCATGACACGGGAGCGGACGCGAATCTTTATTTCCACGGCGTCGTCTCCAGAGGGTGGCTACAGAGGGTCGGCGAAACGGAGAGGCCAGCAGATGGACCTTGTGACGTGTGGCTCATCTCCAGACCGTCCTGACGGTGAGTGGACTCAGGGCTGGACCCGGATCGGGGCGCTGAGAGGACGGGGATACGGGCTGGACTGTACTTGAAGAATTGGCACTTGAAGTGTCGGTGCCTGAAGTGTCGGTGCCTGAAGTGTCGGTGCCTGAAGAATTGGTGGGCGGGGCCACCGACGGGCCGAACGCCCGGGTCTGCTTGGTGGCCTGGGCGTAGGGCATCATGCCGTGGGCGAGCGCCCAGTCGCGGACGCGCTGCTCGCCCGTCAGGCTCTGGACCTTGAGGCTCAGCTCCTTCTGCTGGCGCTGGAGTTCGGTGCGGGTTTCACGCAGGGCCGAGAGCTGCGGGTAGACCTCGCGGGTCTGGTAGCGCAGGGTCACGAGCGCGCTGCCCATCAGCAGGTAGATCAGCACGTAGCGCAGGGCGCGGGCACGCCACAGCGCCTGCACCTGCTCGGCCTGGGCCGGGGTGGCTGGCGCCCGCCGAACGTGAACAGGCCTGGTATGTGTTTGCCTGGCCTGTGTTTGCCTGGCCTGTGTCTGGCGCGCCTGGGCCTGGCGGTCATTCTCGGAGGGCATCGGAACGGTCACGGCGTCTCACCTTCAGCAAGGCTCTCGGCAGCAGGGTTGGTCACCCGCACCGCCACCCTGAGCTTGGCACTGCGGGCGCGGGGGTTGCGCTGCTGCTCATCCTCGCTGGCCTCCAGCGGACGCTTGTGCAGGGGGGTCAGGACCGGGCCAGCGGGCGAGGCTGGCCCCTCGTTTCCCTCATCGTCGCCGTCGCGGCTGGCCCAGCGCGAACTCTGGCCGGAGTGCAGCTTCATCCAGCGCTTTACGATGCGGTCTTCCAGGCTGTGAAAGCTGATGACCGCCAGCCGCCCGCCGGGAACCAGCAGCGAGGCGGCAGCGTCCAGGCCCGCCCGGAGCGCACCGAGTTCGTCGTTGACGTGGATACGCAGGGCCTGAAAGGTGCGCCGCGCCGGATGGATGCCGCGCGCGTGCTGGCCGGGGTAGGAGCGCTTGATTACCTCGGCCAGCCGGGTGGTGGTCAGGATCGGGCTTTCGCCTCTGGCGTACACGATGCCCCGGGCGATGCGGCGCGAGTGGCGCTCCTCGCCGTATTCGTAGATCAGGGCCGCCAGTTCTTCCACGCCCAGCGTGTTCACCACGTCGGCGGCACTCTGGCCGCTCTGGCTCATGCGCATGTCGAGCGGGGCCTCGGTATGGTACGAAAAGCCGCGCTCGGCGTCGTCGAGCTGAAAACTCGACACCCCGATGTCGAGCAGCACGCCGTCCACGCCTGTCACGCCGATGGCGGGCAGCAGCGAGGCCATGTCGCGGTAATTGCCCTGTACCAGCCGCAGGCCCGGCAGGTTCATGCGGCCCACCCGTTCCAGGGCGTAGGGATCCTGGTCGATCCCGATCACCTGTGCGCCGCCCTTGAGCAGCAGCTGGGTATGCCCCGCGCCGCCCAGCGTGCCGTCCACGATCACCTTGCCGCTCCCTGGCAGCAGCGCCTCGACCACCTCGGCGGCCAGCACCGGAATATGAGACAGATCGGGTGTGTAGAGTTCGGGGGGGTTGAAGGGATCGTGGAAGTCAGTCATAACGTCAGTGGGGTCAGGCGATGAAGTTGGCGAGCAGTTCCGGATGCGGCGGGTTTTCCTGCACGGCCTGGATGGCGGCGTCCCAGCGGGCCGGACTCCAGAGTTCCAGGCGTCCGGGCGCGCCCGCCACCACCACGTCGGCGTCCAGGTCAGCAAAGCTCCGCAGCGGCCCCGGTACCGACACCCGGCTCTGGGCGTCAAGGCGCGACTTGCTGGCCCCGCTGTAGAAAAAGCGCACGAAGGCCCGCGAGCTGGCGTCGGTCAGCGGAAGCTGTTCCAGTTGCTCCTCAACCCGCTTCCAGGCGGCCAGCGGAAAGACGTACAGGCAACCTTCCATGCCGCGAGTCAGGATCATGCCGTCCTCGACGAATTCACGAAAGGGGGGCGGCACGACCACCCGTCCTTTGTCGTCGATAGAGTATGGATATTCTCCAAAAGGCAAGTCTCCCCTTTCCGTTCTCGGTTCCGTAAAGATTCACGACATCAGCCCGGCGCCCGACTTTTCCACGCCGCCCCACCATCAGGGCAGCGGCCCAGTCGTTACAGTGCGCCGGAAACCCTGAATCAGGCACGCTGTAACTATTGCGAGGAGTGTAACAAAGCATTCCACGATTTACCACTGTTTCCCACGAATCTCCCCTAATTTTCCCCAAAACGGGCCGTGTTCCCCACCCAGACTCACGGGGAGGCCCAGCAGAAACTGAGAACATGTGTTGTCGAGGTGGCTCTATTACAGCATAAAATGCCGTGCTGGGCGGGGTTTTCGGGAACGATCAGCCTGCGAGGGACACATTCCCACCCGGACCCACATAGACTTGGGCCATGACCACCCGGCAGGCAGAGAAATCGGCTCAGATCCCAGAGCAGACCACGGCAGGCAGAAATATGGCGGGGCTTTCCGGCGCGCTGCTGACCGGAACAGGCGTGGCGCTGGGGGCCTTCGGCGCTCACGCCCTGAAGGCGAGCCTGACTCCGGCCATGCTGGAGGTGTTCGAGACGGGCGTGCGCTACCAGACGTATCACGGGCTGGCACTGCTGGCCCTGGCGACGTGGCCGAGGTATCAGGGAAGGGGGGATCAGGGCCTTGGGAGCCGCGCGCCCCTGCTGCTGCTCACCGGAACGCTGGTGTTCAGCCTCAGCCTGTACCTGTTGAGCCTGACAGGATTGCGCTGGCTGGGCGCGGTCACGCCGCTGGGCGGTCTGCTGATGCTGCTGGGCTGGGGTCTGGTAGCCCTGGACGCCTGGCGCGGCAGAGTGTGACCGAGAAAGCAGACCGATCATTCGGACAGTTCTGCACTTCCGAACACAGCGAATCAGAAGAAGACCGTACTTTTTTGCTCTGCAAAGTCTATTTCAGCATCTGCCCAGGCCCTCCGGTATGTTTTCTCCCTGATGACAGAGAACGCGGGAGCGTCACTTTCTCGTCTTTTTGACCGAAGCGGCGTGGTTGATCGCTTTTACCTACTCCATCCGCCTGAATCTCTGAAATTCAGCTCAATTTGATGTGAACACTGAATCGAAATAAGAACGCGGCCCCGACTGTTGCCAGAAGGGCCGCGCCATGCTGGTGCGGGAAAGTGATAAGCCGGGTTCTGTGTCTGCCCGAGCAGATGCTGTGGGCAGTCACGGTCATCTATCTGGGATGAATGTCGCCATTCACCTCGGTGCGACCATCCTGGGAGTCGTCGAGCGGGCCGCCCTCCTCCACTGTCGGGTCTTGCACCGGATGGGGTTTACCAGCGCCGAATGTTTCCAGGCGGCCTGGTGCGCTCTTACCGCACCGTTTCACCCTGACCGCGCCTACCGTATGGTCCCGGTAAACAGGCGCGGCGGTCTGGTTTCTGTGGCACTTTCCGTCGGCTTCGCGCCGTCCCGGAGGGTGAACCTGCCCCCCGGCGTTTGCTCGCCGCCCAGCCGTTAGCTGGCATCCTGCCCTGTGGTGCCCGGACTTTCCTCACATCCCCCCGCCAGAAGGCAAAGGGCTGCGCGACCGTGTTCCTTCCCGCGCCTGGGAGTATAGCAGGCTGGATTCAGACAGGCTCAGGTGAGTTGCTGTCGCTCCAGCTCCCGCAGAACGTGCGCCATAACCAGTTTTTCCAGCGTTTCCGGGTAATCGGCCCCAAGAGTCAGGGCAGCGGCACGTCCCTTTATGCTCATCAGTGCGCCGAGTTGGAGGTGTGCCCGCACAATGGTCATGGGGTCTGTGTTTTTCAGCGCCAGAGCAGTCTCGATCTCGCCCCGTTCCGTGTCAGACAGCAGCTCGTTGCCACGGTTCTCGCCGACCCGCCTGGGCTTTCCACGGCCCAGTCCGCAGACGATCACCAGCTGCCCGGCCAGGTGGCTGAGCCGCGCCACCGCCGGGATGACCTCGCCGCGCTCGATGCCGGGCAGGTCCAGGAAGAGGCTCCAGAAATAACGTGCGGCCACGTCCAGCTCGCGTCCCAACTCCTCTCGCAACATAGGCCGGGGTACAAGCGTCGTCACCACGCCGTCCCGGTCCCAGAGCAGGCGCTCGGAACCTTCGGTGAGCGTATAAGTCTCGTCAGTCTCGATGAACAGGTGGAGGCTCTGAAGCTGGTCTGGGCCGGTATGGAGGATGACGCCGACCATTCCGCCGCCGTGAAGAAGATGAAAGCGAACCACCGGATACAGTTCCTCCAGCCAGCCGGGGAGTTTCAGGCGGAAGGCGTCGGCGTGTTTAGGTTCCAGCCAGAGGTGCAGATCAATGTCGGAGTGGCGGTCTGCGTCCCCGCGCGCCTGACTACCTTTAAGCCAGCAGCCCTTCAGATGGGGATGTTGACGAACGTGATGAACCAGCGCCTCAGTTACAACGGCGGCGTCGAGCATGGAAACTCCTGAAGTGCGCGGCGGGGCAGCGGCCCTCAGCCGGAAGGCGCGTGATCCGGCCTCCTGTGCGCTGTATTCAGGTTCTAGCACGGAGGGACGTCAGCTTTGCGGCTCTCTCGTCGTTCATATCTGACATCACCTCCCTTCGCAGTCAGCGTACCATTTGCAGCCGGCGTGCCATACACACTTCAGCCCCAGCGTTCCCGCGTCAGTTCGGCCCGGCGCGCCCAGACGTTCTGCGGCACCAGACCAGGGTTGAGCAGGTCGTGCAGATCGCGTTCGTCCAGCTGGCGCGATTCGCCCGGTTTCAGGTCTTCCAGCCACAGCCCGCCCACCCGAACCCGCACCAGCCGCGTCACCGGATGCCCCACGGCTTCGAGCATCCGGCGCACCTGCCGGTTTCGTCCCTCGGTAAGCGTGACGTACAGCCCCAGCCCGGCCCGGTGCAGCTGCGCCGGGGAGGTCTTGCCGTCTTCGAGGTCGATGCCGTCTTCGAGGTCGTCGAGCGTCTCGTCGCTCGCCAGCCCGCCGCCGATCCAGGCGCGGTAGACCTTCTCGTGGCCGTAGCGTGGGTGGGTCAGGTTGAGCGTCAGGTCGCCGTCGGTGGTGAGCAGCAGCAGCCCCTCCGAGTCGCGGTCCAGACGGCCCACCGGATGCAGCCCCGGCACGTCCCGGAAGCCGTCTAACACCGTCGGGCGGCCCCGCTCGTCCTGGGCGGTGCTCAGGTCGCCCCGGCGCTTGTAGAGCATGTAGGTGACGTGCTGCACGTGCCCACCCACCAGAGTACCGTCGAGCCTGACCACGTCGCTCTCCTCGACGCTCCCGCCGAGCGTGGCGACCTGACCGTTGACGCTCACCCGGCCCGCCGAGATCAGGTCTTCGGCGGCCCGGCGCGAGGCCACGCCGCTGCGGGCCAGATACTTCTGGAGGCGTTCAGCCATGATGGTCAGCCCAGTCACGGTCAACCCAGTCACGGTCAGCCACGGCCCGCCTCCACCCGTTCGCGGGGCAACAGCAGCGCCAGCAGGGCCAGCACGAACAGAGCGGCGCTGATGGCCAGCAGCAGGGAACGCAGTTGCCCCGGCAGCCCGCCCCGCAGGGCCGCCGGAACGAGCGTGGCCGTGATCAGCAGGTTGCCCACCACCAGCTGAACGACCGCCTGGACGGTGGGCCGCGCCGCGCCTGCCGCCAGCGCCAGTGCCCAGGCCACCAGCATGGCCCCGGCCACCCGCGCCAGCCACAGCGGGCTGACCCCGAGCGAGGCCAGCGGCAGAAAGTAGACGAGCAGGCCAGCGGGCAGAAACAGCAGCGCATTGACGACAAACACGGTTCTCAGCGGGGCAGACGACACAGGGCGCAGTATAAGCGCGTGGCCTGAAGCGTGTGGGGCAAACCAGGAGTCCGGGGTCAGTCTCGGAAGTCTGGCCTTCCCCACAGGCCACGCGCCACGGGCTACACGCTCCCCTTCCAGGTTCGCAGCCCGACCGCCAGAGCCAGCAGCAGGGCAACGGCGCTGCACAGTGCGGCCCCCGGCCATCCGGCATGGGTGTAGGCCAGGCCGCCCAGCACGGTGGCCGCCGCGCCGCCCGCGTAGTAGGCCATGCTGTACAGCCCCGCCGCCAGGCTGCGGGCACGCTCGACGCTGGCCTGCACCGCACTCAGGGCCGCCGCCTGCCCGATGAACACGCCACATGACGCCAGTGCCAGCCCCAGCACGATCAGGGACAGTGGGGCGAGCAGAGTCAGGCCCAGACCCAGCAGCGAGAAGGCCACCCCGGTACCGAAGGTGCGCGGCACCCCGTACCGGCCCATGATGCGCGACGCCAGCGGCGTGACGAGTACGCCCAGCAGGTACACCGCAAACACACTGCCCAGCGCCGCGCTTCCCAGGCGGTAGGGCGGCGCGGCCAGATACAGCACCACGTAGGTGAAGGCCGACACCAGCGTGAACAGCAGTACGAAGCCGACCAGCAACGTACCCAGCAGGGCGCGGTTGTGCAGATGCAGCGCGAAGTCGCGGCCCACGGTCTTCAGGTCACGGGCCGGAATGAAATGGCGGGCCGACCTGAGCAGCGCCCCGGCCAGCAGCGCCCCCAGCAGGTTGCTGAACACGAGCAGCCAGAAGGCCAGTCGCCAGTCGTTGCCACCGGACTCGACCAGCAGCCCGCTCAGAAATCGGCCCCCGAAGCCGCCCAGCACGGTGCCGGTCACGTAGGCGGTGATGGCGCGGCCTCTTCCGGCGCCCCGGTACTCCTCGGCGGCGTAGGCGGTGCAGGTCACCATGACGAGCGGAATGATCAGGCCCTGGAGGAAGCGCGCCACATTCAGCTGCGCCAGCGTGCCTGCCTGCGTCGCCAGCAGGGCGGGCAGCACCAGCAGCACGAAGGCCGCCACGATCACCCGCTTTCGTCCCAGCGCGTCGGCCAGCAGGCCGCTGAGCGGCGAGACCAGGGCGATGGCGAGCGTGGTCGCGCCCACCACGCTGCCCGCCGCGACGGGCGTGACCTTCAGGTCGTGGGCCAGCAGCGGCAACAACGACTGCGGCGCGTAGACGTTCAGAAACACCAGCGCTCCCAGCGCCGCCAGCATCAGGACAGACCCCGGCGGTGAGGGCGCAGACACTTCAGGTCCGGGCAGTCGAGGTCCGGTATGGACCCCTCTGGTCCGTTCAGGCTCAGACGGCGCGGCGCTCACATCGTCAGGCCGGACTGAGGCGGGCTGAAGATCGGGAGAACGCGGCACGGCCTTTACTGTAGGGTCCGCCCCGGCCCAAAAACGTGACGGCGGGCCATCACTCCAGGCCGACCAGACCGTGAGCATTGACCCAGGCCCCCTTCACCTTCAGTCTGTCTGCCGTCCGGGCGTCGGGCTGACCCGCCTCACCGCGCAGCACCAGCACCGGGCGGGCTTCCAGCGCCACGCCTCCTGCCGTGTCCAGCCGGGCGAGCACCGCCCCGAACTGCCAGTCCGAGGCCCACAGCCGCTTGAGCGCGTGCAGCGCCTCGGTGCCCGGCGCTCTGGCGTGGGCGGTCTCCAGTTGCGCGGACTGACCAGGAATGGCCAGTGCGCCCGGCCTGCGCAGATGCACCGCTCCGCTTTCCAGACCGGCATTGTGCAGCGCGCGGTAAAACTGCTGCACCTGATCGTCGAGCAGGGCCGATCCGAGAATCAGCGCGGTGGCCCGCAGGCACAACGGCTCCAGCGCGTCCTCGTCTATGCGCTGCGGACGGATGGGCGCGAACACCGCCGACAGCTGAAACGGCAGGTTGTTGTGGCGGTAGAACCCTTCCTCGAAGCCGGGCGGGATCACGAAGGCGGCTGGAACGAGGTCGCCGTGCTGGCCGAGCTGCCGGACCTCAGCGCCGACCAGACGATCCGGCAGGCCGACGGCCTCTGGAAGCGTGTACATGGCCCGGAGTCTAGCGGAGTTCTGGTAAACCGGCGTCCATCAGCCCCACCCGAAGCTCAGGCCCCGCCGGGTTTCAGGGTGCCCATGCCAGGGGCGTCGCGGCCAGGAGTGTCGCCTTCCTTGCCCAGAGAGACCACCGACGAAGTCGCCGGGGCAGGCAGGACTCCGCCCGCCACCACAGTCTCGAACTGTTCCAGCGAGAGCGTCTCGTGCAACACCAGAGCATCGACAAGGCGGTGCATGACGTGCAGGTGTTCTTGAAGCAGCCCCTTGGCCCGCTCGTACTGGGCGTTCAGCAGGCCGTGCAGTTCCTCGTCGATGCGCACAGAGGTGTGTTCGCTGTACTGGCCGTACTCGGCGCTCAGGCCCAGGTACCCGCCCTGCTCGCTCGACAGCGCCAGGTTGCCCAGGCTGCTCATGCCCCACTCGGTGATCATGCGCCTGGCGATGTTGGTGGACTGCTGAAAGTCGTTCTGCGCCCCGGTGCTGATGACGCCCAGCGCCACCTCCTCGGCGGCCTGTCCGGCCAGCGCGACACAGATTCGTTCCAGCAGCGCCTCACGGGTCATGTGCATCTGGTCGCCGGGGGTGTACATGGCGGCTCCCAGTGCCCGGCCACGCGGCACCACCGTCAGCTTGTGGATGCGGTCTGCGGTGGGCAGCAGCTGCGCCACCAGGGCGTGCCCGACCTCGTGGTAGGCGGTCACGCGCCGGTCGGCGTCGTTGATCACCATGCTGCGCCGCTCCGGCCCCATCAGCACCCGGTCACGGGCCTCGTCCACGTCCCGGCTGGTGATGCGCTTGTGCCCGCCCTTGGCGGCCAGGAGTGCGGCCTCGTTCAGCAGGTTCTCCAGGTCCGCGCCCACCATGCCCGGCGTCTGACGCGCCACCATGCTCAGGTCCACGCCTGGGTCCAGCGGCTTCTTGCGGGCGTGAATCTTGAGGATCGTCTCGCGGCCCCGCACGTCGGGCGCGTCCACCACCACCTGCCGGTCAAAGCGTCCCGGACGCAGCAGCGCTGCGTCCAGCACGTCGGGCCGGTTGGTAGCCGCCAGGATGATGATGTCGTGCTGGCTCTGGAAGCCGTCCATCTCCACCAGCAGCTGATTGAGCGTCTGTTCGCGCTCGTCGTTGCCGCCGTTCATGCCCGAGCCGCGCTTGCGGCCCACCGCGTCGATCTCGTCGATGAACACGATGCACGGCGCCTGCTTCTTGGCCTGCTCGAACAGATCGCGCACGCGGGCCGCACCGACACCCACGAACATCTCCACGAAATCGCTGCCGGAGATGCTGAAGTACGGGACTTTGGCTTCACCGGCCACCGCTCTGGCCAGCAGGGTCTTGCCGCTGCCGGGGGGGCCGACCAGCAGGATGCCGTGGGGGATGCGGGCGCCCAGGGTGTGATAGCGCTCCGGGTGCTTGAGGAAGTCCACGACTTCGACCAGGTCGGCCTTCGCCTCGTCTGCTCCGGCCACGTCGGCGAAACTGACCTT
>JANXWI010000475.1 GCA_025351205.1 Deinococcus sp. | reverse complement strand
GCCGGGCAGGAGCACGACGCCCGCAGCTTCGGCAGCCAGTTTGCCGCGAAGGTTGATCTGGACGTTCTGGCAGTTATGGGACACAAGGCCGTTCCGCAGAACAAGCAGGCTACGGCTCAGAACAGGCAGGTCACGGCGCTGCCCGTGCCTTCCCAGCTGGCCGCCAACCTGCACGCCCCCGGCGTGTACACCAAACAGGCGGCGCTGGCCCGGGCACAAGATGGCGCGGCGCAGTCGGCGCTGTATCACGGCTTCGCGGGCCTGGGCATGCAGCGGCAGGCAGCGGGCAGCCCGGAGACGGATGGTCTGAGCATTCAGCGTTGGGGAGTCGGTGACGCGGTGTCTGGACTGGTCTCCAACATCCCCGGCTACCCGGAGCTGTGCCTCGCCTTCGGCAAAGACCTGGTGACGGGCAAGGCCATGACCCGTGACCCCAACGCCATCCTGAGCGCGATGGCGAATTTTGTTCCCGGTCCGCTCAAGGAAATGCTCAGGGTGGTCCGGCAACAGAACCTGCTGCCCAAAGCCTGGGCGTGGTTTCAGGCCGAACTGACAAAACTGAATCTGGGCGGGGTGTTCACCGACGTGAAGAACGCTATTGGCCGCTTTCCCCCGGACCTCGGCGCGGCCAAACAGGCGCTGGTCAGCCGGGCCAGCGGACTGAAGGCACTGGTGATCGGCAGCGCCCGCAAGATCGCCGAGATCGCCCTGACGGCCATCGAGGCGGGGCTGGGGCCGCTGGGCAAACGGGTCATGGCCACCCTGAGAAAAAGCGGCGACGTGATCACCCAGGTGATGCGTGACCCGGCCAAATTCGCCTCGAACCTGCTGAGCGCCCTGAAGCAGGGCTTCAATCAGTTCCGGGCCAGGGCCGGAACCTGGCTGCAAAACGGCCTGGGCCAGTGGCTCAGCGGAACGTCGGGCTTCAGCTTTCCGGCCAAGCTCGATGTCCAGGGCGTGTTCATGACGGCCCTGAGCATCATGGGCCTGACCTACCAGGCCATGCGCGGACGGCTGGTGCAGCAGCTCGGCGCGGGCGGCGCACAGAAGGTGGCGGCTGCCGAGAAGTCGGGCGGGGCGCTGGTGTCGCTGACCAAGGGCCTGCACCACTCCGCTGAACTCAAGGGCCACCAGGGCAGCATCGGCAAGGACGTGGTGAGCGGCCTGAAAGCAGAGGTGACCCAGTCGCTGGTGGTGGCAGGCACGGCCAAGGTGGCGAGCCTGCTGATTCCCGGCGGGGCCTTCGTGCAGGCGATCCTGACGGCCTTCCAGACGGTGCAGACGCTGATCAGCCAGAGTGCCTCGATCATGGGTGTGTTCATGAACGCCATGGGCAGCGTCGGGGCGATTGCAGCGGGACAGGTGGGGCCAGCGGCGGGCTTTATCGAACGCGCCATCGGCGGCAGCATTCCCATCGTGCTGACCTTCCTGGGCAAAGTGATCGGGCTGGGCAACTTCGGGGGGCGCGTCAAGGCCACGGTGATGAAGATGCGTGCCCGGCTGGACGGCGTGATCGACAAGATCATCGCCCGGGTGAAAGGGTTGATTGGGGCAGGGAAAACAGCGGTTGGGAATACGGCTGCAAAAGCGAAAACATTTATTTCTGGTATTTTCGGCAAGAAGAACTTTACCGGAGGCAAACAGGCTCACTCGGTCTGGGTGGAGAGCAAAAACAACCAGGCCACGCTGATGATCGCCTCGACCCCAATGGAAGCCGAACAGCAGCTTAGAAACTTTGCCGGCACCGCCAAAACTCAGCTTGGAGCTGATCCACAGGGCATTTACAACAGGTTCATTCAGCCCCGTCTGGTGTATGCCACCAAAGAGATTCAGGCCGAGAAACGTAAACTCCAGCAGGCCACGTCCACCCTGCCCGCCGCTGAGCGCCCCGCCAAGATGGAAATGGGGGTGCGGTCCAGCAACATCACCACCCGGGTGGCCGAGCTGACCGGACATCTGCTCGACGAGATCGTCAAACATGCGGGGAACACCCACGTCATGCCGACCACGGTCCTGAGCTTCCCGGTGAAATCGGGAAGCGGACGACGCTACAACCTGCATGAGCTGAGATTGCAACTTGCGGAACAGGAAACCGCACTGCGGCGGATGACCGTGGCGGAGTGGCTCAGACGCTACCCGTTCTACCCGGGGGCAAGTAGGGCTGGGAAAGCAGACATAAAAGGAAAGGATGCCACTGCGAGAGCAGATTATAGAAGAGATTACAGAGCACAAGCTATCCTGGACTTAACGGCTCGTCTCATACGCCAGTATATTGCCGAGGGAATGCCAAATAATATTGCAACTCGTGACAGAGCTGATGCTGAGGCAGAACGGCGGGTCGCAGCTTTTATGAGTACTCAAGCAGCATTGCATATGCCGGATAAAATTTCCGGCGGTCACTACCTGCTTGATATCAATGGAATGGGGGATGCAAACATCAACAGTTTTATCGGTTCACAGTGGAAATCAGGCGATAAGATTGGCAGACTTAAGACAGCATGTGAGGCTGTTCCAACAGCCAATCGTCTTACCACTCACTTGAACGTGCGACTCGAGGCTAGATAAGATGTACGAACATGTGAACATAGTGGATTATGACTATTTAACTCATAAAGCCGGTGGATCAAAGTATTTAGACGTACCGACTGCTTTGATTGAAAAGTACAAAGGTCTTCTGCCGGATTTTTTGCTGGCCGTCTGGGAGCGTCATGGTTTCACCTCTCATGGAAAAGGATATGTCTGGACTGTCAATCCTGATGATTACATGCATATCGTTCA
>JANXWI010000419.1 GCA_025351205.1 Deinococcus sp. | reverse complement strand
CTTGCCGTCTTTAAGACCTGCCGAGAGCAGCGTAATCCGCGTCACGCCGTTGAAGAGGGTCTGGCCCAGGCAGCCCTGGATGGCCTTGACGGGTTCCGATCCGCCCGCCACCAGCGCCCCGGACTTCTGGAGGTCGCTGGCCGGGAGCGCCACGTAGGGCTTGCCGTCCAGCACGATGGCCTTGCCCTTGATCGGCGTGCCGTTGATGTACACCACCGGATTCTTGTCGCTCTGGGCCAGGCCCAGCGGAGAAGCGAACAGGGCGGCCAGTGTCAGGAGGCGTCTCATGAGGTCAATATTTCAGCTCTCGATCAGGGTTCCGTGAGCGGCTGTGCGCCTACAGTTCGCCCGCCTCCTGCAATTTTAGCGTCAGCTTTTCCGGCTCCAGCAGGCTCGCGCCCTGGCCGTAGCGGGCGGTCACGGCGCGCTGTACCAGCCAGAAGGCGATGGCCGCCCCGATCAGCGAGATGGCGAGGCCGGGAATTCTCATCACTGCGTTGGCCTGCGCCACCTGGGCATTGAAATCGTCGGAGCCGAACTTGCCCACCACGATGCGGTAATTGACGACGCTGTTCACCACGCCGCCGATCACGTCGATGACCCCGAAGATCAGCGTGGCCTGCACCAGCGCTCTGGCCACCGGGGCGGCCTTCATGGCGACCTGGGTGGCGGCGCGGTGGGCGGGCGACTCGGCGATGCTGGCCGCGTCCAGGAAGATGCGGAACAGCGGGTAGGCGGTGGCCGCGCTCACAAAGGCGAAGATGGCGGTCAGGAAGGGCCGGGCGCTGTCCTTGATGGCGTACCAGAAACCGTCCACGTACCAGAAGGCCAGCGCCCCGCTCAGCAGCGCCGTGGCTCCGCCCAGCAGCGCCACGGGCGAGACGTTGCGGTTCACCAGAATGTCCCACAGCACATACACCACCGGCACGAAGGCGGCCAGCAGGTAGGCGCGGATGTTGCCCCCCGTGCCGCCGCCGAACAGGTTCGCCACGCTCACGCCGCTGCCCAGAATGTTGGGCGAGAGAATCAGGATCGGGATGACGAGCGTGAACACGAGGTCCCAGACGGTCCTGGGCACTCTGGCTTTCTTGGCGGGGGCGGGGTTCGCTGAAGAGGTCATGGTTGCCGCCATTCTGCCACCGCTGAATGAAGAGACGAGATGAACAGTCAGGGCGTGCCAGAACAGGCGGTCAGGACATTCCGCGACAGGCGCTCAGGACGTGGGCGGCCCCGCTTCCAGATCGTTTTCCTGGCCGTGCAGGCGGCTGCCCAGCCAGTACAGTTCCGTCCACTGCTTGAGCAGCGTGGCGGTGGGCACGGCCAGCAGTCCGCCGACCAGACCGTACAGCGACAGGCCGACGAGCAGCGAGAGCAGCACCGCCGCCGGACTCAGGTTGGAGGTTTTGCCCAGCACGTACGGGGCCAGCACGTTGCCGATGATTTGGTTGGTCACGAAATACACCAACACCACCAGCAGCACCTTCAGCCAGCCGCCCGCAATGGCGAGCAGCAGCGCGGGCACGGCGGCGATCACCAGCCCGATGTACGGCACGATGTTCAGCGCGGCCATCAGGAGGCCCAGGCCCAGTGCGTTGGGAATGCCCAGCAGCAGCAGGCTGAGCGTGACCAGCACCCCGGCGGCCAGCCCGATGATCAATTGCCCCCGGATGTACCCGCCAAACGAGTCGCCCACGTCCCCCGACAGCCGCGCCACGGTCCCCTGCCAGTCCACGGGAAAGAGCCTGAGCACGCTCGGGCCGAGGCGCTTGTAGTCGAGCATGAAATACAGTGCCAAAGTGACGGCAAAGGCCGCCTGCCCCAGCCAGCCCACGAACAGGGTGGCCCCGCCCAGCAGCGTGCCGCCCGACGTGAGCAGGCGTTGCAAAAAGGGCAGCACGTTCTGGCCCAGAGACGCGACCTGGGCGTTGATGGCCGTGTTCAGCCGCGCCGGAGCGTCTTCCAGGCCGGGAACACCGCTCAGGCGTCCCAGCAGGGTGCTCAGCAGCGTGCCCAGCTGCCGCACGAAGCGGGGCAGGTCGGCCAGCAGGCTGCCCAGCTGGGCCGCGCCCGCCCACAGCAGCAGTCCGGCCAGGACCGTGACCACCACGACCAGCAGCAGCACGCCCACTGCGCGCGGAACACGGCGCTGTTCCAGCCAGACCAGGACCGGGTTGACGAGGTAGGCCAGCGCGAAGGCCACCAGCCCGGTCACGATCACGCTCGCGATCTGGCGGGCGAACCTGAGGGCCAGCCACAGCAGCAGCGCGTAGGCCAGCAGCCGCACCCAGGGTTGCGCCCAGATGCAGCGCAGCAGGTCAGGCACCGAGCGCGGGGCCGGAGGACGCGGGTCAGAGGTCATGTCGTTACTGTAAGGGTTAATGCAGAAATCGAACCGCCTGGGGGGTGACGCTTTCAAAGCTCAGGCGTGACATTCAGCGAAGCCGTAGCCCCGGTTTCAATCCTCAACCGGCTCGAAGGACGGCTGTGCCAACGTTTGCGTCAGCGGTTACATCAAGACAGTCCGGTTTCGATCCTCAGTTCCCCAAATAACGGCTGCGGAGTTCGCGTTCCCGCGTATCGTCAGAATGTTGACCACAGGTTACGGGTATGGAAGAGCCGAGATATCAAGTCGGGTTCGTGCTTCTACCCCGCCTCGACCCGCAGCGGCCCGAACATTTCTTCCCACAGGTCACCCTTCTGCTGCACGCCTTCCAGCTCCAGGGCGTGAACGCCCATGACCTTCAGGGTCAGCCCGCGCGCGCCGCGTTTCCGGTTCAGGCCGCGTTCCAGGTCAATAATGCGCGCGCTCTGGGCGTGGCTGCGGTCCAGGCCGTCGGCCACGCGCAGCACGGCGGCCAGCTGCGACACCAGCCGCTGCTCCCCTGGCAGCAGCGCGGCGTACTCGGGGTGGCTTGCCCTGGGCAGACTTTTGCGGTGGTAGCGGGCGATCTGCGCGATCAGGTCAATCTGGGCCGGGTCGTAGCCCAGCAGGCCGCCGTGCCGAACCAGGTAGGCCGAATGCTTGTGGTGACTGCTCTGGCCCACCAGCAGGCCCGTTTCGTGCAGGGTGGCGGCGGCGCTCAGCAGGCTGCGCGGGGTGTCGTCGTGAGGCCCTGTGCCTTCAGGGGGTGGCAGCAGACCCAGCGCCTGAAGGCGGTCATAGAGGTTCTGGCTGAGCAGCGTCACCTGCCGGGCGTGCGCCAGGTTGGCCCCGAAGCGCTCGGCCAGCTCCAGCACGCTGCGCTGGCGGGCCGATCTTCCCAGCGTAAAGTCTGCCTGCTCCTGAAGGTACTCGTGCAGCATGCCCTCGCGCAGCGCCCCCGCCGAGACCGTGACGCTGCCCGCTCCCAGCAGCTCTAGCACCGCAAAAAGCACCACCGCGCCCGCCACGATGATGTCGGCCCGCTTGGGATCCAGGCCCGGCACCCTGCCCCGTTTGACGGTACTCAATCTTGCGAGGTCGGTCAGCAGCGCCCCCAGATCGGCCACGCTGAAGCCCACGCCGTTGACGTTCTCGGGAACACTGCCGCGCCGCGCCTGAATCACGGCGGCCAGCGTCAGAGCGGTGCCGCTCGACCCGAAGACGCGGGTGTCAGGCTCCAGCGCAAACGGGCGCAGTTCCGGCTCCAGCAGCGCGCGCACATGCTCCCGCAGAGCTGCCAGATCACGCTTCCTGGGCGGCTTGCTGGCCGGGCCACTGCTCAGGTAGCGCCCGTGCATCCTGACCGATCCGAGCGGCAGGCTCAGCACCCGGCTTGCCTCGGCGGGGCCGCCGCGCACCAGTTCCAGGCTGCCGCCGCCCAGGTCGAGCAGCAGGTTGTCGGGGCCGAACTGCACGCTGCCAGCGGCCCCCAGATACGTCAGCTGCCCCTCGCGCTCGCC
>JANXWI010000414.1 GCA_025351205.1 Deinococcus sp. | reverse complement strand
TCCGGTAGCGCCGCCCTGTTGCCCCGTCCGGATTGACCACCAGCCCATTCAGCACGCCACCAGCCTTCTCGATCACGCGAATGGAGGCCGCGTTACTACTGTCACAGTGCAGCAGCACCCGCTCCAGCCCCAGGGCGCGGGCGTGCGGCAATATTGCGGCCAGCAGGGCGTGACCGTAGCCTCGGCCCCGCATGGATGGCCTGACCTCGTAGCCGATGTGCCCGCCCCAGGCTTCCAGGCCCGCTGTCAATTCGTGGCGCAGGCTGACGCGGCCCACGTATTCGCCATTCAGCACGCCCCAGAAGACGGTTTCAGGGACGCGGCCCGGTTTCAGATTGGTGACTCGGTCAGCCAGACCCGCGATATATTCCGGCAACATTTCAACATCCAAGTCCAGATGCCGACCCTCGACGTGGTACTCGGTCAGGGCGGCGCGGAAGCTGGGCAGAAGTGCTTGAGACGGGGGCTGGAGTTCCAGATTCACCGCTTCCAGCGCGCCCCGTCTTTGGTGTCCTCGATGGTCAACCCGACAGCTGCCAGTCGGTCCCGTAAGGCGTCCGACTCGGCGTACTGCTTGTTCCGGCGGTAATTCTGGCGGGCCTGAAGCACCAGTTCCAGCAGTGTGTCAAGCCTCTGCGAGTCGTCCTCGCCCTGTGTCTGCCCCTCGGCGAACAGGCCCAGCACCTCGCCGCCCAGCTCGCGGTAGGCCGAGAGCGCCGCTTCCAATCCGGCCCGCCCAACCTGCCCGGCCAGCGCCGCGTTCACGTCACGGGTCAGGCCGAACAGCGCCGCTACCGCTTCGGGCGTGTTGAAGTCGTCCTGCATGGCCTTCTCGAAAGCGGCACGGTGGGTTTCAACCTTGGCAATCAAGGCCGAGTCGTCGCCCTCCTGCGCGTCCTTCAGGCGGCGCTCGACCTCGTTCAATGCCTCGCTCAGCCGTTTATATCCGTTCTGGGCCGACACGAAGGCGTCGTCGCTGAACTCGGTGATGCTGCGGTAATGGCTGCTCACCAGCAGGAAGCGCACCACCATCGGGTCCAGTCTTTTGTACAGGTCAGAAAGGGTGGTGAAGTTGCCCTTGCTTTTGCTCATCTTCTCGCCGCCGATGGTCAGCATGTTGTTGTGCATCCAGTAGCGGGCAAAGGGGTGGCCCGCCGCCTCGGCCTGGGCGATCTCGGCCTCGTGGTGCGGAAATTCCAGGTCCAGCCCGCCGCCGTGAATGTCGAAGCCCTCTCCCAGATACTTGAGGCTCATGGCGCTGCACTCGATGTGCCAGCCGGGAAAGCCCTGCCCCCACGGCGAGTCCCAGCGCATGATGTGGCCCGGCTCGGCGTTCTTCCAGAGGGCGAAGTCGCGGGCGTCACGCTTGTCACCGCGCACCTCCTCGCGGGTGCCCTCTTCCTGGTCGTCGAGTTTTCGACCCGAGAGAGCACCGTAATTGGGCCAGCTCCGAACGTCGAAATACACGCTTCCCGCCGACTCGTAGGCGTGACCCCGTGCAATCAGTTCCTGAATCAGCGCGATCTGCTCACCGATGTGCCCGGTGGCGCGCGGCTGGATGCTGGGCCGCAGCACATTCAGGCGGCCCATGTCGTCCATGAAGCTCCAGAAATACTTCTCGGCCACTTCCATCGGTTGCAGCTGCTCCAGGCGAGCGCGGGCCAGCATCTTGTCCTCGCCGTCGTCGGAGTCGTTTTGCAGGTGGCCCACGTCGGTGATGTTGCTCACGTAGCGCACCATGTAGCCCAGGTGCATGAAGTAGCGCCGGATCACGTCGAAGGCCACCTCCTTTTTCGCGTGCCCCACGTGTGCGTCGGAGTAGACGGTAGGCCCGCACAGGTACATGCCGACGCGGCCTGCTGACGTGGCCTCGAACTTGACCTTGCGGCGCTGCAAGGTGTCGTGGATGTAGATATCAGGGAAGGTCTGTGAATCCGTGTGCGTCATGTCAGTCTCCTTGAATCCACAAAAAAACCGCGCTCCCGATCACAGGCGGAGCGCGGCGGCAGAACTGGGCTGCTACCGCGTGGGGGGGCAACAGACAGGCCGGAACATGGGAAAAGTATAGCGGAGAATCTCGCGGTTCGTGACCGCCAGAAGTGGGCAGGGCCGAGCGGCGTCTCAATGTACGGCAGCATTTGAACTTCGGCACCCGTGACTGCGTAAGCCGGACCTTTCACTCCACCTGAACTCCCCGCCCTTGCACCTTCCGGCAAGTGAGTGTATAGTCACTCATATGGCAGCCGTCACCCCGGTCCTCTCCACCGCCGAGGCCCGCCGTGAAACGGTGCTGGACAGCGCCGTGCTCGTCTTCGCTCACGGCGGCTACCTGGGCACCCCCATCGCCGCTGTGGCGGAGCACGCCCGGATCTCTCCCGCCTACGTCTTCAAGCTGTTCCCCAGCAAGGAGGTGCTGTTCGTCGCCACGCTGGAGCGCTGCTTTCAGCAGATTCTGGCGGCCCTGCGACGTGGTGCAGACGCCAGCCCGGAGCACACCCCGGACGGCCTGCTCTGGGCGATGGGGGGAGCGTACGCCGAACTCATTTCAGACCGTTCCCTGCTGATGCTTCAGGTCCACGCCCAGTCAGTTTCAGATCAGCCCGAGATCGCCGCCGCCCTGCGTCGGGGCCTTCAGCAGGTCGTGACCTTCGTACAGACCCGCTCCGGGGCCACCGACGAGGCGGTGCAGCGCTTCGTGGCCTACGGCCAGCTGTGTCATCTGATCGTGACGGCGGGTCTGCTGGACGACACCGATTCATGGGCACGGATGCTCACGGCGGGCCTGCACCACCCCTGAATCTTCAACGCCGACCCTCACGCTCCATTCTGTGGAGACTCGCCTCCAGTAGTGAGTGATCAAACACTCATCATTTCGAAGGAGTTCATCATGATCCTGACCACCAGCCCGATTACTCCCACTGTCATCACCGAGATCGTCATGCCCGGCCTGACCGAACCTGCCGGGCTTCAGGTTCAGCAGCGGACACTGCCCGCCCCCACCACCGGGCAGGCACTGGTGCGGATCGACGCCAGCGGATTGCGGATGCCGTGCGTGATCGCGCCGGTCATC
>JANXWI010000402.1 GCA_025351205.1 Deinococcus sp. | reverse complement strand
CATGACCTGAATGACCCCGGTTTCGTGCGCACGCTGGTGGAGGTGGCCCGCCGCCAGGGTGTGTCCGGCTACATTGCGGGCGGCCAGAACCGCTGGCCCGCCGTGCACCGCCAGGACGCCGCGAGGCTGTTCCGCCTGGCGCTGGAATTGGCCCCGGCGGGATCGGTGCTGCACGCCGTGGCCGAGGAAGGCGTCGCCGCCCACGAGATCGCGGCCACGATTGGACGGCACCTCCGAGTGCCGGTGCAGTCCATCGCCAGCGATGACGCGGCGGCGCACTTCGGCTGGATCGGGCGCTTTTTCAGCGCAGATGCACCGGCCTCCAGCGCCCAGACCCGCGCCGCGCTCGGCTGGGAGCCGACCCACCGGGGCCTGATGGACGACTTGGAGCACGGCGACTATTTTCGCCCCTAAATTTCGCTGGAAAACCTGTGCAGGAGACTTTCGCCCGCCCCCGCCCGGTGCCGCGCGCCGCGCCATCGTCATATCAGGTCGTGGTCCTGATGACCGTGACCGCGCTGCTGATCTCATCCCAGCAGTACGTTGTCATTCCCCTGTTTGCGCCGCTGGGGCAGCGCTTCGGCGTGACGCCCACCGTCGCCGCCTGGGCGGGCAGCGCGTTCAGTTTTGCGTTTGCCGCCGGGAACCTATTTTTCGGCCCGCTGTCTGACCGGCGGGGCCGCTTGCAGGTGATCGTGCCGGGGCTGTGGACGCTGACCGGCCTGACGTTGCTGGTTTCACTGAGCCCGAGCTTCGCGGTGCTGGCCGCCTTGCGGGTGTTCCAGGGCTTCGTGGCCGCGTCGTTCGCGTCCGCCGCGCTGACCTACCTGATCGAGACCCTGCCGCCCCAGCAGCGGGCGGGCGGCATCGCCGCCGTCAGCAGCAGCTTCCTGATCGCGGGCGTGCTCGGCCAGGTGTATGCCAGCGCCGTCGCCTCCGCGCTGGGCTGGGCCGCCGTCTTCGGCCTGCTGGTGCCGGTGTATGTGGTGCTCACGCTGCTGCTGCGCCGCCTGCCGCTCACCCTCCCGCCCGCCGCTGGGCAGTCGTGGACGGAGGTGCTGGCCCGGATGGGCCGGCTCACGCGGTCGTGGCCGATGCTGCTGACACTCCTGATCGGGCTGACCCTGCTGCTGAGCTTCGTTGCGATGTACATCGGACTGTCGGCGCACCTTGCGCAGGCCTACGGCCTCTCGGCGCGTGAGCTGCTGTGGGTGCGCCTGGCCGGGCTGCCGGGCCTGCTGCTCTCGCCGTTCACCGGCACCCTGATCAACCGCTGGGGGGCGCGTGTGGTCATCACCGCAGGTCTGGTCACGGCCATCCTGGGGCTGCTGGGCGAGGCGCTGCTGCCGAGCCTGGCCGGGGTGGTGATAGGCAGCGTCGTCTTCGTGGCGGGCATCGGCGTCACCGTGCCTGGTGTGCTGGCCCGGGTGAGCAGCCTGGGCAGCGAGGCGCGGGGGGCGGCCAACGCCGTGTACGGCGCGGCGGTGTTTCTGGGGGCCAGCCTCGGCCCGGTGCTGGCCGGTGTCCTTGCCCCACACGGCTTCGGGGCGCTGACGCTGACCCTCGCGGGCATCCTGGCCGCTGCGGCGCTGCTGACCCAGCTACGCCCGGAGGCGCGAACGGCCCTGAGGGTCAGCTGACCGGCGGCGAACGCCGCCCCTTTCTCGGAGGCCGGAGAAACACCGTCCGGCTCCTGATGACCCGAGAGGTTTGTTATGAACACACGGATACCGGAGTTTTCCAGACGAGGTGGTGTGCTGATCGGCCTGCTCAGTGCCCTGAGCGTCATGATTCCAGGCGGCCCAGCACACGCGCAGGCCTCAGGCGAGACGTATACCCGCCACTTGGTGGCGAGCGGCCTCAACCGACCACAGGCGGTGGCGCAGATCAGTGATACGTCCGTTCTGGTCGGCGAACGGTCGGGCCGGGTGCTGCTACTCAACAGTGGGAGCGGGGTGCGCTCCGATCTGGGCACCATCAGTCTTCCGGGCGCACGTCCGTTTTACGTCGCGGAATCGTCGTACACGGAGGGACTCAAAGACCTGATTCCGGTGCCTAACCGCTCCGGCGAGTTCATCTGGTGCATGACGACCGGCAGCGCCCAGGCGGTGCGCTGGACGGTGGGGCGTGGCCAGGTCACCGCCGCTGGCGCGATGCAGAACGATGTGCTGTGGCAGTCGCCACCGCAGGCGTGGAAGGCCAGCAATCCGCCGCCGTTCTCCGGGTGCCGGATGATGTTGGACGGCCAGGACGTGGTGGTCGCGACGGGCGCGAACAGCCGCGCGACGGGGTCTGGCCGCATCCTGCGCGTCTCGCTGTCCGGCAGCCGCGCGCCCCAGGTGATCAGCACCGGGCACCGCAATCCGGGCGGCCTCGCTCTGCGGGCCGGGACCCTGTGGGAAGTGGAGCACGGTCCCAGGGGCGGCAATGAACTCAATGTCATCCTCGCGGGCCGGGACTCTGGCTGGTTTGCGGTGAGTTCCGGCCAGCCGGACGACCAGGCCCACAACTCGTCCCTGAAAAGCCGGGCCGGAACCACTGCTCCGGTCTTTACCTGGACGCCCGCAATTGCGCCTTCTGGGCTGACCGTCTAGCGCGACAAGCTGTATGTCAGCACGCTCCAGGGTGGCTCGGTCCTAGAGCTGACGGTGGATGGTCAACGCGCCCTGTCGCAGCGCAAGGTTCTCGACTTCGGCACCTGGGTGCGTGACGTGCGGTCCAGCCGCGACGGTCAGGGCCTGTGGGTTCTGACAGACGGTCCAGGGGCCGAGCTGTATTTGGTGACGCCGGGCCGCTAGAGGGTGGTTGAGACGCCGTCCGAGAACGGGCGTCAATGTGTTCAGCAGCAGAACGGAGGTGACTGGAGTTGCACCTCTGCTGCGTAGCTCAGGTTAAGCGATGCGTCTCAGGCTTGCGGGGTACTGAGCTTCAAATTCGGCCGGGCTGACGTACCCCAAGTAGGAGTGACACCGTTTGCGGTTGTAGAACTGCTCCAGATAGGCAAAAACGTGCTGCCGCGCGATGTCCCGGGTCGGGTACACCGCCCCATCGCATTCTTCGCGTTTGAGACTGGCGAAAAACGACTCCACGACGGCATTGTCAAAGCAATCTCCCTTTCTACTCATGCTGCACGTCATTTGCATGCCCTTCAGGGCATGCTGATAGAGCGTATTTGCATATTGACTTCTTGGGCAGAACAGCGCCCATGAGGACGCTTGCCCGCTCCCTCTGTCCGAATGGTGCATCAGGCCCGGCGCGGGGTGCCACTGATGAAAAGCCATCCGCAGAGCCGCCAGCGGAAGATCTGCGGTCATCCGGCTCCCCATCGACCACCCGACAATCTTGCGGGAGTACAGACCCTGCACCACGGCCAAGTACAACCAGCCCTCGGTCGTCCTGATGAACGTCACGTCGGCGGCCCACACCAGGTTCGGCTCCGTCACCTCAAACTGCCGCTTCTTGGGCAGAACAGCGCCGATGACGACGCTTGCCCGCATCAACAGATTTTCGGCTACAGGCAGAGTATGGCCCGAGTCTTATGGATTCCAGATGATCAGTTATACATTGTGACTCTGCCCACGTCGGTAGCAGCGGATTGCGGATGGTCTGAAAAAGAGAAAGCTCTCACCATTGATAACTATTTAACCGGAATCCGTATCAGTCGTGCTTTTGGAACGCCGCTTTCCTCGACCCCGGCGACCGGCAGCCCGCATCAGTCGCGCCACGCGGTGGCGCGAACAGCACACACCGGTGGCCCGCAGCTCCCGGTACACCCTGGGGGAGCCGTACCGTCCTTTGCTGTCGTCGTGCACCGTCTCGATGTGTGCCAGGAGCTGCGCATCATCTTCTGCTCGCTTCTGCCGCCCTGTCGCCACGAATGGTACCCGCTCTCGGTCACACCCACCGTCCGACAGCGGGCAGGCGTCCTCATGCGGTCAAGCGTGGTCAACCGCGCTGCTCTGACCAAGACGGGCGTCCGTTCTGCCCAAGAACAGTACCCGGAGAGGGAACTGAGGCCGCTGAGTGTGGACGAACGAGTAGCTCATTTTGTTTCCTTGGCGAACCAGTGCGTACGCTCGTCAACTTGGCCCTTGGCGCTCAATTTATCGGGCCACCTGCGCTCATTCTTATCGGGCTCTTTTTTCTGCCAGTCACGAGCTGAGGTCATTCTAGGAGTTCAGACTTCACTGCGGTCACTTTTCGGTCTTTCTTTCTCAGACTCTCTCCTTTGGGTTCGATTCGGTAAGCGTGATGCAGGACGCGATCAAGGATCGCGTCGGCCAGGGTGGGATCACCGAGATTTTCGTGCCACACGGTCGTGGGGAACTGACTGGTGATGATGGTCGAGCCACGCTCATACCGGTCGTCCAGGATTTCGAGCAGGATCCGTCGTCCTTCCGCTGTCGGGGTATCGAGTCCCCAATCATCCAGAATCAGCACCTGAACTTTAGCCAGCTGTGCCAGGAGCTTCAGATAGCGACCATCCCCCTTGGCTAGGGTCAGTTGCTGCAACAGTCGTCCGGTCTGGGCATACTGCGCGCTGTAGCCCTTCCGGCACGCCTGGTGGGCCAGGGCGCAGCCGATGAAGGTTTTGCCGACCCCGGTGGGGCCGGTGATGATCACCCCGCGTTTCTCCCTGATCCACAGACCCTCTGCGAGGGTCCGCAGCAGCTTGCTGTCCAGGCCGCGCGGGTGTTTGGTGTCAACGTCCTCCAGAGTGGCCTGAACCTTGAGCCGGGCGGCCAGGAGGCGGCGCTGGGTGGTGCGTCCGTCGCGGTGGGCGAGTTCCCGGTCCACGAGGAGCGTCAAGCGCTCCTCGAAACTGAGTTCATGGGCCTGGGGCTGCTCCTGCTGCTCCTGAACAGCTTGGGCCATGCCGTCGAGTTTGAGGGCGCGAAGTTGGTGGGTAATGGGGTGCGGCAGCATAGAAACCTCAGTTCAGCGTGGGGTCGAAGTCGTGCTCAACGGTGGCCGTCGGACTCTCAGCCGGTTCCTGCCGGTAATAGGCGGGGCCACGCACGTTGGCGTGGTCTGCCACCCGTGGCGCTGGGTTTTCTGGCAACCTCGGCTGCTCGTCCAGATGATGTTTCAGGATGGATTCCACACTTCGGTAGCTGAGTGCCTGAATCGACAGCGCGCGACAGCACGCGGCCTCCAGCCGCTCAGCGCCGTATGCTTGCGCGAGTTTGAACAGCCCCTGACAGGACCGCTGGCCCTGTTCTGGGTGACGGCTGGCAGACAGCAGCGCCTCGACCAGCTGCACCGCGCCAGGGCCGATCTCACTGGCGCGCGTCCGGAGGCGTTGAGGTGTCCACTCACCGACGCGCTGATGGTGAGGTGGCATATGTTCCCTGATGGTGGTTTGCCGGGCCTGGGTGCTGGACACGTCCAGCACCCGGTGATGCACCGCGATCCGCACGCTGTTCAGGAACACCTCGACCAGGTTGGGGGTGAGTCGTAGATCAACTGAGGTTTTCGCGTGCCGGTACGGCACGCTGTAATGGTGACCCGCCAGTTCGATGTGGTAGTCCAGCCCGACGGTGGTGCGTTTCCAGCTGGCGATCTCGAAAGGCTGGACCGGGAGGGGACGCAAGGCGGGCTGGTCCAAGTCGGTGAAGAGTTCGAAGCGGCTGCCAGGCCGCTTCTGAAAGGGCCTGAGATTGAGTTCCCGCAGCGGTCCCCAGAGGGCTTCGTTGGCCGCCGACACGCTGAAGTACACCTGATCCCGCAGCGGGGCCAGCAGGTGGCGTTCGGCAATCTGCACGTGGACTTCAACCAGGGCCTTGTCTTTCGGCTTGCGAACCCGGGCGGGAATGATGGCGACGCCGTAATGCTCGGCGAACTCCGCATAGGCACGGTTGAGCTCCGGTTCGTAGCGACTGGGGTGGGTCACGCCGGTTTTGAGGTTGTCGGGCACGATCATTTCGGGCACGCCACCAAAAAACGCGAGGGCCCGGACGTGCGAGGATAGCCAGTCATCACTGTTCTGGGTGCGGGTCACCTCAACGTAGGTATAGTCACTGGCCCCGAGCGTGGCCACGAACACCTGACCGGGGTGAACCACCCCGGTCCTGGGGTCGGTGATGGCCAGGGTCAGCCCGGCATAGTCGACGAATAGCTTCTCGCCCGCACGGTGGACCTGACGCATCGAGAGTCCGGTGGTGCTTTTCCAAACGCGATAGTGGGCATTGAACGTCGCATATTTGAGGCCATTCGGTTGCTGCACACGATATTCTTCCCAGAGCAGAAACCGGGTGACCCCTTTTCGGCGCAGTTCTCGGTCGATCAGCGACCAATCCGGTTCAGCCGCCGTATCCATCGGTGGCACTGCACCTTGCCGAAATAAGAGGGTCTCGAGCTGGACATCGTCCAGTTCGGGTGTGAGCGGCCAGGTCAGGCCAGCGCTCAGGGCGCGCTTCACATAGTTCTGGACCGTGGTTCGGCCCAGGCGGACACTGCGACCGATGTCTCGGTCGCTGAGATGGTGATCGAACTTGAGCCGAAGAACTTCCCGTATTTTCCGCATGTTCACACGCTTTTTGGTCATCCTTCAGGATGACCGTGGAGTCTCGTGTGCTGGCAGGGAGGTGGCCCGATGTGCTGAGCGCGGGTGGCCCAGTCATTCGAGCGCAGGTGGCCACGTCAACTGAGCGCGGGTGGCCCGAATGGGCGAGCATACGCA
>JANXWI010000378.1 GCA_025351205.1 Deinococcus sp. | reverse complement strand
GAAGGCGGTTGAAATTGGACAGCCGATGAATGTGGCCGTGGTCGATGCCGGAGGCAACCTGATTGCCCACGCCCGAATGGACGGCGCGTGGATCGGAAGCATTGATATTTCGATCAACAAGGCGTTCACCTCACGCGCCTTCGACATCTCGACCAGAGATCTGGCAGGTGAAAGTCAGTCTGGCGGTCAGTTCTTCGGCATTCACGCGTCGAATGGCGGACGTGTCATGATTTTCGCCGGAGGCATTCCGATCAGGCAGGGCGGTGTGGTGGTGGGAGCCGTGGGCGTGAGCGGCGGGTCGGGCGAGCAGGATCACGCCGTGGCCGAGGCGGGCGTGGCCGGGCTGTAACGCAGCGAGAGTCGGCGCGGTCACATCCGGCTGGCCAGAAGACGGTTCACGCCAAAGAAAGTACCTCGCCCTCCTCGCCCAGCGCCGGGTAGGCCTCACCGCGCTCACGGTACAGTCCGGCCAGTTCCGGGTAGGCCCACTCGAAGGTCAGCCGCTCCAGCGCCTCGCCCGTCAGCTGCGGAGTGGCGTACATGCCCGCCTCCAGCCGCTGCCGCTGCGCCTCGAACAGAATGACGGCGGCGGCCACCGAGACGTTCAGGCTCTGGACCATGCCCATCATCGGCACGACGATGTTGGCGTCGGCGGCCTGGGCGGCCTCGCTGCTCACGCCCCATTTTTCTGCACCCAGCAGCACGCAGGTGGGCCTGGTGTAATCGGGAACGCGGTAGTCCACGCTCGCTTCAGACAGGTGGGTGGCGAGCACCTGGAAACCCTGAGCCTGCAAGGTCTGTACGGCACTCAGCGCGTCGGTATGGGTCGTCACCTCCACCCACTTGTCGGCGCTGCCCGAGGTGGCCCCGAAGGTCGGCACGCCGCCATTCTTCGGGGGGACGGCGTGCGCCCCCATCACGCCCACCGCGTCACAGGTGCGCAGAATGGCCGAAAGGTTATGCGGCTTGTTCACCTCGTCCATCAGCACGCTCAACGTGGGCTGGCGCAGGCTCAGCACCCGCCGTATCTTGGCGTAGCGTTCCGGGGTCACCCCTCAGCCTCTGACCACTTCCAGAATCTTCTCGCCGTATTTGCGCAGCCGCTCCGGTCCCATACCCTTGACCGCCTTCAGGTCGGCCTCGGTGTAGGGAACGACCTTCGCCACCTCGGCCAGCGTGGCATTGGACGCGATGATGAAGCTGCTGACCCCCTGCCGCCTGGACTCGGCGTTGCGCCACTCGCGCAGCCGGGCATACACCGCCATCTGAACGTCGCTCAGCCCCTCGGTGGCCGCCACACTGGCCTGCACGGGCAGATCGGGCGGCAGTTGCAGCGGCAGGCTCTCGGCAGGCGGGGCATCCTGATGCAGCAGTTCGGAGGCGCTGTGAATCTCCTCGGGCCACTGGTCGGCGGGCTGAGCGTCTCGTTCCGGCTGCCGGGCTTCCACGGGTTCCGGGGGGCGCGAGAAACTTTCGGACATCACGATCTCGGGCTGCACAGCTTCAGGCTGCACAGGCTGGGCCTCCACACCCTTGCCCCGGCGACCCCGGTTGCGCTTGGGAGCGGGCCGCCCGTCGTCCTGTGAGCCGTCGCCTGGAAAGCTGACCAGGCTGGGAGCACTGGGCAGGCTGGGCAGATCGGGAAGCACCGGGGCGGGCGAGAACACGAACTCACGGTCAGAGAAGTCCTCGGCGGGCGCGTCCGAGGCGGCTGGTGAGGGTTCGGCGGCCACGGGTTCAGCGGGCGCAGCTTCGGCAGATATGGGCTGGACCGGCTCCGTCCGGACAGGCTCGGCGGCATCCGGCTGAACAGCTGCGGGTTCAATCTGCCGCACCGAGGGCTGCGGGCGCTCCGGCGAAGGCTCGAAGCGTGACGCCTGCTGGGCAAGCTCGGGCTGCTGCTCGGATCGGGGCGCTTCCTGTCCGACCTCGCCCATCAGGACCGCGCCCAGCACCGCCCAGGCGTCGTCGGGCGACTCGATGCCCACCGTAACGAGCGTGCCCGCCTGAACCGCCCTGGCCGCCGACAGGTTGCCGCCCAGCGGCGTGACCGTCTGGGGACCGCCGTGTTCGAGCAGCAGCACCCCGCCCGAGACACTCAGGGCGCGGCCCTCGAAACGCGGCAGCAGCGCCTCGGTGTTGCGGGTGCGGCGGTTCATCCGCAGGGCCAGCGTGCCCACGTCGCGCAGGGCCAGCGCCACGGCCAGGTCGGCGGGAGCGGCGGCGACCCGCCTGGGCCTGCTGCCCAGCCCCGATACCGTACTCATCTGCACGTCGCCGTAGCCGGTCAGGGTCACAGCGTCGCGGTAGACCACAAGGTGTGCTCCCTGGGCCAGCCAGCGCCCGCCGGGGGCCAGGGTGGCGTCGGCGATGAGTGGCACGTCGGCCTTACGGGCACGCGTGAGCGAGCGCTCGTCGGGTTCGAGGAGCCACACGGCGCGCGCCCCCTTCCAGTCGCCGTCGCTGCTGGCGAGCGCCAGTCCGTGCGACGCGAACGCCTCGCGGTCCAGGCTCAGGCGCGGATCGAGGCGGATCAGGCCCGGTCCCAGCAGCGCCGCGAGCTGGGCCGCCAGCGCCTCGTGACTGGCGAGCAGCAGGGTCCAGTCAGCGTCTTCCAGGGCGCTGAGCAGGTCGGTGAGCCGGGTCTGGGGTTCGCCGCTCTGGGCGTGTGCCTGGGCGAGCAGGGTTTCGAGCGAGGTGGCTGAAGCAGTCATGCCCTCTATCATGACAGGCGGGCGTATGGCATGTGGCCCGTGGCGTGCAGCAGAGACGCTGGCTTGCCGGCCCTACCTGCCAAATCTCCTTGCCGACCTCACTTGCCAAATCTGCGCTTGCGCCCCTGGAAGTCTCTGAGCGCCCGCAGAAAATCGACCCACCGAAAGCCGGGCCAGTACACGTCGCAGAAATAGAACTCGGAGTACACGCTCTGCCACAGCATGAAGCCGCTCATGCGGATCTCGCCGCTGGTGCGGATGATGAAGTCCACTTCCGGGGTGCCCGCCGTGTAGGTGCGGGCGCTGATATCGTCGGGGCGCAGCGTCTGGGCGGCCTGAGCGAGCGTGGCCCCCGCCTGAGCCTGCTGCTCCAGATAGACCTTCACCGCGTCCACGATCTCCTCGCGGCCCCCGTAGCCCACGGCGATGTTGAGCAGCATGCCGTCGTAGCTGGCGGTGGCCTCCTCAAGCTGCTTGAGGGCATCGAGCACATGAACGGGAAAGCTGTCGTGCTGACCGATGGCGCGCACCCGCACCCGGTTGCCGTGGATGCGCGGGTCGGTCGCCAGGTTACGGGCCTCACGGTCAAACAGCTTCATCAGGTGCGCCACTTCCTCGGGGTCGCGGGCCACGTTGTCGGTACTCAGCACCCAGATGGTGACGGCGGGAATGTCCAGTTCCAGACACCACTGCAAGACCTCGTGGGCCTTGTCGATGCCGAACTCGTAGCCGATCTCGCGCTGCACCCCGGCGGCTCTGGCAAAGCGCCGATTGCCGTCCAGAATCAGGCCCAGGTGCTGCGGCAGCTTGCCCCCGACGCTGACCTTGCGCCGCAGCCGCCGCTCGTAGAACCAGTAGACAGGTTTGGTCGCCAGCGCGCGCAGCGAGTACAGGCCCCTGAAAGCGGCAGTCAGAGGCGAACGGGCGGTCATGAGGGGGTTAGTCTAGCGCCTGCGAGCTGACGGGTTTCTGTAGCGGGGCAGAACGACCATCCACCCAGGCAGCGCTGCGTCAGAACAGGGCGGGCTGCGTGACGCGCCCGGCGGCCAGGGCCAGCAATTTATGATCGAGCCGGGAGAGCGGGCGCTGTGCGGCGGGCGTGAGCGGCAGCCCGCCTTCTATCTGATCAAGAGAGACAGCCTGATACAGCGAGACACTGAGCTGGCGGTGCGTCATGGTGTGCGCCACCGTGCCGACCAGCTCGGCAGGGCCGACTCCCAGCCGCGCCATCAACTGCTCCAGCGCCGAGAACTCATCACCGCCCCGGACCTCTTCCAGCGGCAGCCCCCACAACCCGCCCAGCAGGGTGCCGCCGCGCCGCTCCAGGTAAAGTGTTTCGGGCGTGCCGATCAGCAGAGCCACGCCGCGTATCTGCTTCACCTGCGCCCTGACTTTCGGGGCCGGGTAGCGTCCGGGTTCACCTGTGGCGAGAGCCAGGCACTGAAAAGCCAGCGGACACTCCCCGCAGCGCGGGCTTTTTGGAATGCAGACGGTGGCTCCCAGATCCATGACCGCCTCGTTCCAGGCGCCGGGTCTGCCGATGTCGAGCAGCGCGTCCGCCGTCTGCTGCGCCCACAGGTCGGTGGGCTGCAACACGGCATATAACCTGCTCAGCACCCGCCGCACGTTGCCGTCGAGCACCGCCCGCTGCTCCCCGTAGGCCAGCGAGGCCACCGCCGCCGCCGTGTACGGCCCGATGCCC
>JANXWI010000358.1 GCA_025351205.1 Deinococcus sp. | reverse complement strand
CAATACTGGCAAGCGCCGCCGTGAGGACACTTGGTCGCTTCTTGACCAGAACAGCGCCCATAAGGACGCTTGGTCGCTGGCGACGCCTGCCCGCTTCTTCTTGGCGAGAACAGCGCCGTTGACGACGCTTCGCCGCTTGGGCAGAACGGACGCGCTTGAGCACGCCTGCCCGCCTCCCACCTGCCCGACTACATTCACTCCCGTTGGTCGGTCAAAAAGAGAAAGTCTTTTTGACAAATGCTCTGGCGACTCAGTTTCCCCTGCTCAGCAGGGCCGTCAGGTCCGCGCTGCCCGCCGGGGACAGCAGTTTGCGCTGACGTTTCTGCACGTACATGCGTTCGTCACTGAGGCGCAGCAGCTGCTCGGGCTGAGAAGCGTCGTGCGGCCAGTGGGCGTATCCGGCGCTCAGCGCGGCCAGGTGGCCCTGCTCACGCAGCTCACTTTCCAGCTGCCTGATCTCCCCGGCCAGCTCGCGCGACACCAGGGCAGGGTCGCTCCAGAGCAGCACGGCGTACTCGTCGCCGCCCATCCGGTACACCCGCCCCGACGGCCCGAAGTGCCGCTGTAAATTGCGCGCCACCGAGGCCAGCAGCGCGTCTCCGCTGGCGTGGCCGCCCGAGTCGTTGACGTGCTTCAGGCCGTCGAGGTCCAGCGAGACGACCCCCAGTGGACGGCCATGCTGCTGGGCCGCTTCGGCAAAACTCAGCAGATCGGCGTCGAAGGCGCGGCGGTTGTGCAGCCCGGTCAGGACGTCGGTGTAGGCGACCCGCCGCAGTTCCTCGACCTGAAGTTCGGCCTGGGCGCGGGCCGCCTCCAGCTCACGGGTGCTGGCCTCCAGCCGGGTCTCGTATTCCAGGCGCATGGCCTCCAGCTCCCAGTGGGTCACCTCCTGACCGCTTCCCGGCAGGGCCTGAGAGACGGCCCCCTGTTCCTGGCGCAGCAGCGCGGCCTCGTAGCGCCCGCTGCCGAACACCAGCAGGGCCGCGTCGGTCAGCTCTGGGTCGAAGTGCCGCCCCCGCTGCCGGGCGAGTTCGGCCAGCGCCTCCGCCTTTTCCCAGGCCGACTTGTAGGGCCGTTTGTGCATCAGGGCGTCGAACACGTCGGCCAGCGCCACGATGCGGCCCACCAGCGGAATCTCCGACCCGGCCAGACCGTGCGGGTAGCCGTTGCCGTCCCAGCGCTCGTGGTGGGTCAGGGCGATCTGGCGCGCCATCTTGAGCACCTCGCTCTGGCCGCCCGACAGCAGGCGTGCCCCGATCAGGGTGTGGCGCTTCATATCCTCGTACTCGGCCACGCTCAGCTTGCCCGCCTTGAGCAGCACCGCGTCGGAAATGCCGATCTTGCCCACGTCGTGCAGCCGCGCGGCGATCTGGAGGGTCTCGGTGAACCCCGGCGACAGTTCCAGCGCCTCGGCGATCAGGGCGGCCCCGATGCCCACCCGCCGGGTGTGTTCGCCGGTGGCGTCGTCACGGAACTCGGCGGCCATCGCCAGCCTGCCCACCACCTCCATCTGCGCCTGTTCCAGTTCGCCCGTGCGCTGCCGCACCTGGGCCTCGGCGCTGGCCTGCAAGGCTTCGGCGTGCTCGCGCTGCTCACGTTCGGCGCGGGTCTGGGTCTGGGCGCGCTCGACGTCGAACTGCATCATCAGGGTGCGGGTGGTCTTGTCGCGCTCGGTGCTGAACAGCGCCTGCTCCTCGGCGTGAAACGACTCGAAATGCCCCAGCGCCAGCGCCAGCTGACCCTGACCCTTGTACAGCCGGGCAAGGTGCTGGTGGGCGTCGCGGCGGCTTTTGGGGCGGTCCAGCTGGATCGCCAGCCGCAGCGCCTCGTGCAGCTGCGCGGCGGCCTGCACCGGGTCGCCGTGATCGACATTGACGCGTCCCAGGTTGAGAATGGAGTTGAGCTGGCCCTCTGCGTAGTCGATGGACTGGGCGAGTTGATGGGCCTGCTGGTAATGGCTGATGGTCTCTTGCCAGTCATCGACTTTCTCGTAATATACGCCAAGACTGTCAAGCGCTTCGGTCTGAGCTTTTTTTACATTATGCAACTTGGACAGAGACAAAGCGCCAAATAGAATTCTCCTGCAATCTTCAAATAACCCCAAATTGAGTAATGCATCGCCCTCATTCACTAAACACATCGCCGAAACATCAAATGAATGTAGACTTAATGATTTTTTCAATGCCTCTCTGAAGTAAAAAAGCGAATTGTCCCAGAAGCCAGCTTCGTTGTAGTTTTTACCAATGTTGAGAAGAATAATTAGAGATAGCTTAGTATCTTGTATGTCCTCCGAACATGCGAGAGCCGCTTTAAGATCGATCATAGCGTCGTCAAATTTCCCCATAGAGGCTTTTATTCCACCCCTGTTACAGAGTGAGACAGATTTTCCACGAACGTTTCCTAAAAAATTATAAATACATAAAGACTTCTCTACAAAATTTAACGATTCAAGAAGATTGCCTTTAGAATCCATAATGCCCGAAAGTCGATTACTGACTGACGCTTCTAAAGCAGAAAGCTGCGCCACTTGAGTTAGACGAAGCGAATCAAAATATACAAACTCGGCAAGTTGGAAATCATCTGCCTCCAACGCGTCATTACCCACTGTAATCAGGTTTTCAATAACTTTCTCAGGCTGTTCAAAAAAATCATGCCCATCCAGACCGCGCCGCTCAAACAGTTCGGCCAGAGAATCCTGTGGAGTGGGCGCGGTCTGGGTCATGATTCAGTTGCTTTTGAAACCGTCGCCGGAAACAAAGCGTCCGATGTCCAGTCGGCCCTGGCCCAGCAGCTTCTCGAACGGTTTGTTGCCTTTCACGTCGTGAATGTCCACCGACGTGTCGAGCATCCGGGCCGTCAGGAACGCCGAGACCACGGTGTTTTTCTGCACCCCCACCTGTGACAGTCCCAGGGCCAGGGCACCTGCGGCCATCGGGGCGCTCATGCTGGTGCCGCTCCAGGCGGCCATGTTCCAGCCTCCCTGGGCGTTCTGGCCGGGCGCAGGCCCGAAGACCTCTTCACCGGGCGCGGTCAGCTCCAGCGTGCTGCCGTAGTTGGAAAACCCGGACTTGACATCGGTGCTGCTCACACTGCCGACGCTGAGCGTGCCGGAACTCCTACCCGCGTCGGCAGCCGGGTAGTCGAGTGCGTTCTTGTTTTCGTTGCCCGCCGAGGCCGTGACCAGCACACCCACCTTGTTGGCCCTCGTAATGGCGTCCTGAATGGCCGCCGAGCGCTCAGTGCTGCCCAGGCTGAGGTTGATGATGTTCGAGCCGCGCGCCACGGCCCAGTCGATGGCGCGGGCAATGCTCAGCACGTCGCCGCCGCCGTCCGGCCCCAGGGCACGCAGCGGCAGAATGGTGGCGTTCGGCGCGATCTGGAGCACAATGCCAGCGGTGCTGCTGCCGTGCCCGTAGCCGCCCTGACCCAGCACACCCACGTCAGTGGGATCGGCGTCGTCGTCGTAAAAGTCGTGCCACTCGTTTTTCGGGGCCAGTGCGCCCGCAAAGGCCGGGTGGCCGGGGTCGATGCCGGTGTCGATGACGGCGACCTTGACGCCCGCGCCCAGTTTGGGTGCAGCGGCCTGGGCCTGCTCCAGACGAACCTGCTTCCAGAGGTTGGTGTTCTCGGGAAGTGGGGCGTATTGACCTGTGGCCCAAATTCTTCCACTTCCTGAATTCCACGCTTGTAGGCTGCCCGTGGCCCAAATTCTTCCACTTCCACTGATCTTTGCCGTCATGCCGCCGCCGCTGATGGTGTTGGCGTTCTTTTCCAGCACCGGAGCATGGGCCGGGTCGTTGGGCAGCTGGTCGCTGCGGGTCGCCAGCAGCGCGAAGCCGCCAGCGGTCTGCCAGGAGATCATACGGGCGTCGTAGGCCTTCTGGAGCGCCGCCGCGTTGTCGGTTTTGCTGATGGTCAGGGTCACGGCGTAGGGATAGCTGGAGGTGGGCGTGTTGACCGCCTGCCCCTCGGCATCGAGCACCACGGGCGGAAGAACGGGCACGGGTG
>JANXWI010000357.1 GCA_025351205.1 Deinococcus sp. | reverse complement strand
AGCTCAGGAGCCTGCTGGGCAGCGCACCGACAACAGAAAGCGCCCCACCACCGAGGTAGGGCGCTTCGCCTAGACATGTCCGGCCTGATTCCCGGCTCAGCTCTGGTTGGGCTTGTTCAGGTCCGCGCTGGCTGGCACGTCGGGCTGGCTGCTGAGTGCGGCCTGTCCGTGCTCGTCCGGGCGCGTGGCCATCGGGTCGATGCTGGGCGTCTCGGTGCTGACGCTGCCCAGCAGAATACCCAGCACGTCACTGCTGCGCGCCTGCTCGACGGCCTTGTGCGTGATGATCTCACCGATGTTCAGGATGATATTGTCCTGCGGATCGAGTACCACGCGGTTGACCGGGCGTCCGATGGCCCCCTCGATGCGGCGCTCCTCCATGTCGTCACTTGCCTTGTCGCGGGTCTCGGAGATCCAGCCCTTGGCGCGGTCCAGCAGCCCGCTGGCGCCCTCCTTGACGTTCTGCGCTCCGGCGGCCAGCTTGTCGGAGGCGGTTACGGTACTGCCGCCTGCCGTACCTGTGGTGCCGATCACGCCCACCGCCGCTTCCAGTTCCTGTTCCTTGCCCAGCGTGCGGGCACGTTCCAGCAGGGTCTGGGTCACGATCTGGCCCTGTGCGGCCACGAAGCTGCGGTTGGGGCCATACACGTCGCGCTGGACCCGGCGGCCAATCAGCGACACGGGCGCAGGCTGGGTGCGCACCACGATGGTCTCGCGGGCGTTCTGCACGCCGCCCTGAACGCTTCCGCCCGCCGCTGCGGCCACCAGACTGCCCAGCGCGCCCTTGTCTTCAGCGGTCCCGGCATGAATGTCGGTGATGGTCTGGCCCTTCATCACGATGGGGGAGCCGTCTGCCGCCGCCACGTCGCTGCCCGCCGTCTTGCCGACCACGAACTCCTTTTGGCGCTCCTTGGTTGCGGTTGCCATGTTTTCCAGGCCGCCCTGCACGCTCTCGCGGGCGCTGCCGTAGGCGTCCTGCGCCATTCCGCCGCCCACCGCTGCGGTGAGTGACCCCAGCAGGCCCAACGCTTCGGCCTGCTCAGCCTGCGCCGCCGTGATGGTCTCGCCCTGGCGGGCCACCGTCACCGCGCTCAGACCCTCGCCGCTCACCACGTCACGGCTGGCCGCCTTGCCGACCACGAACTCCTTCTGGCGCTCCTTGGTGGCCTGGGAGATGTTGCCGGCGGTCTCCTTGACGCTCTCGGCCACGTTACCCGCAGCGCCCTTGACGCTCTCGGCCACGTTGCCCGCCGCACCCTTGACGCTTTCTGCGACGTTGCTGAACGCCCCCTGGAGGCCGCCCGCCTCCTGCTCCTCCATCGCGTGCGCCACGCTGGGCGGCACGATGGCGGCCTCGGCCCCGATGGTCACGCTTTCAGGGGCCGGAACGAAGGTGCGCCCGGAACTCAGGTCGCTGAACAGGCCGCCGGTGGCCTCATAGCCCACCACCTGACCGCTCGCCTCATCGAAGAACACGTCTGCGATGCGCCCCAGTTCCTTGCCGTCGCTGGTCAGCAGGTTCAGGCCAGCCAGCCCCGACTTGCTCTCCATGGCCGCCGCGATGGTGGCGTCGTCGCGCGCACTTACCACGTCGTCGGCGCTGGCGATCATGACCGCGTCTTCACCGATGCTCTTGACGCTCCTGAACGGAATGACCCTGGCGGCGTGAAACCAGCCGCCTTCGTCGATGAGCAGCGCCAGAACGCGGTTGCCCTGCTCGTCGAAAATCAGGTCGCGCACGCTGTCAATCCGCTCCCCACCGTCGAGCGTCACAATCTTGCGCCCGATAACTTCTTTGCCCTTTTGCATAACGACTCCCTGGATATTCAGATGACTTGGATATTCAGATAAACTGACAACCCGAACGTGTGCGGGTCAGATGACGTAAAAACACCCACCGTCAAAGATATTTATTCAGAACGGAATTTAAAATCCCAGATTCAGTATGCCGTTTGGTTTCAGATACAGAAAGTAGAGCAGCAGGAAAAGAACAATCAGCACCACGATAACAATCAGAATGGTCGTGCCACTACCGGAACCCTTGCCGTTGAGTCGAGTCATAAAGCCTCCAACATGAGTTTAATCAGGACACGGTTGGCCGTATCTGAGAAAGATCAGCGGGCGCTTGCGGCACTCTTGGGTCAACCTTAAGACCGAGGACTGGGATACAGGAATGCGCGCGCCCTGCGCTCCTCCAGACGGGTCTGGCACGCGCAGGCGCATGAGGACGCTATGCAGGTGAGGGCGTGGTGGAGGCCGGGAAGGTCTGGACCAGACAGCGCCGGACCAGACAGCGCCGGCCCCGGCCCTGGCCGCGCTCGCTAGACTGCCCGTGTGTCTGATCAC
>JANXWI010000263.1 GCA_025351205.1 Deinococcus sp. | reverse complement strand
CTGGTCAGTGCTGAGGGTTACCACGCGGGCAGCGGCATCTATCTGGCGTTGCAGCGGCTGACCGTGCCCGTCCTGCCCACGGTGCCGGACGCCCTGGCGCTGCTGGGCGAACTGCTGACCGACTTTCCGTTCTCGCCCCACGAGGCGGGCTTCGCGCACACCCTGGCCGCGCTGCTGCTGCCCTTTGTGCGCCCCATGATCGACGGCCCCACACCGCTGCACCTGATCGAAGCGCCCACGCGGGGCAGCGGAAAGGGGCTGCTGGCCGAGGTGATCGCCCACGTCACGGTGGGCGGCCCGGCGGGCGTGATGGTGCAGCCCAGAGACGGTGACGAATTCGAGAAGCGTGTGACGAGCATCCTGCTCGAAGGTATGCCCGTGGTGCTACTGGACAACGTACACACTCTGAAAGGCGAGGCGCTGGCCGCCGCGCTAACCACACCGATGTGGCGCGGGCGGCGGCTGGGCAAGTCGGAGATGCTGACCCTGCCGAACGGGGCGCTGTGGCTAGCAACAGGGAATAACGTCACCCTCGACGACGACATGCCCCGGCGCATCATCCCCATTCGCCTCGATCCGGGTGTCGAGCGCCCGGAGGAGCGCAGCGGCTTCCGACACCCGGACCTGCTGGCCTGGATCAAGGGCCACCGCCCGGCGCTGGTGGCCGCCTGCCTGTCGCTGGTGGAAGCCTGGAAGGCGGCAGGCAGCCCCAGGGGATCGAAGCGGCTGGGCAGCTTCGAGAGCTGGGCGGCGACCATCGGCGGCATTCTCGAAGCGACGGGCGTGCCCGGCTTCCTGACCGCCCGTGAGGGGCTGTACGAGACGGCCAACGCTGAGCCGCAGGAATGGGCTGGGCTGCTGACCGCCCTGTATAAGCGACATGGAGGCGAGAGCATCGGGGCGCGGGACGTGCTGGCCGCCATGAAAGCGCTGGACCTGTGTTCAGACCACTGGGAGGGCAAGCTGGCTTCTTCTGCCCTGAAGAGGGTGGGCAAGGCTGTGTCTTCTCGCAGGGATCGGGTGTTTGGTGGGCACCGTATCCGCCTGGCCGGAAAGACCGGGACTGGGAATATCGGCTACAAGATTGAGCTTGCCGGGCAAGGCCCGAAAAAAACACCTGAAACACCGAAAACACCGGAAGTAGAGGCAGAAACAGCGTCCAGCACAACGTTTTCCCAGAACGGCGTTTCGGAGCAAACACCGGGTGTTTCAGGAGTGTTTGCTGGAAACACCGGGCAAACACCAGAGAAACACCGGACGCTGCACAGCGTCCCAGACAGCATAAAAGGCGTTTTGGGTGTTTTCGGTGTTTTAAATGGACCTGACTCCAACGCTGGTGATGCGGTGGAACTGTGAGTGTCTTGACGCTGCTGGATACGCTCGAAGGTCTGGGCGTTCAGGCCACCGTCACGCCCGGCGGCAAGCTGCGACTGGAACCGGCCAGTCTGGTGCCCGCCGCCCTGCTCGACGAAGTGAGGGCACAGAGAGCCGAACTGCTAGACGCCTTGCAGCCTCAGAGTGTGGCGCGGCTGGCCCCGCTGCCTGAACCCCTGGCGCGGCTGGTCTATGCCGCGTCTGGCAACCACCTGAACCGCCCCGGCGCGCTGCCGTCAGGCATGGTGATGAACCTGGGGGAGTATGTGCTGGCCTCAGCAGCGCTCTATGCAGTGGGCCGTGATGCACAGCGGCAACTGTCCGACCTTTGGGCCTGTCATCGGGCGTGGGCGTCGTGACTTCTGGAGAATCCATGAAAATTACCAAACAAACCGCGCCGCCTGTTGAGGTGACGGTGCTGAGCATCGAGCGTGACCCCAGGGGCGGCAACCCCCAGACCCACGGCATTCTGAGCGCCCACGTTCCGGCCAGCGAGCGCGAGGCGTTCGCGGCGCACGCCCTGGCGGTGCGGCAGTCGAGCGGTGCTCAGGGCTACCTGCAAGAGCGCCTGGCAGACCGCGCCGCCCTGGCCTTCTGGCGACTGGACCGGGTGGCCCGCTGGGAAGCCGTTGCCCTGGAAGCCCAGCAACGGCGCTTTCAGGATGGCCTCAGCAGCCCAGACCCCGTGTATGACGCGCTGAGGCAGTTGAATCCCGCGCCGCTGTCCGCCCTCAATCTGCGAGACAGTCTCAAGGCCCTCTCCGAGCTGACCGGCGAGGCGGGGCACGCCTTCCTGAGTGACCCCGAATGTGCAGAGTCCTACGCCCAGGACAGTGAGCGTGAAGCCCTGGGCTGGGCGGCGCTGACAGACGGGGCCGACGTAGCAGCCCTGCCCGCCGAGGTGCGGGAGTCGCTGGGCTTTGACCTGCTGAGCGCCCTGCCAGAGACCTGGGACGTGGACCCGGCCCACGTGGCGCGGGCCATGCTGGGCCGCAAGCCGACCAGAGACGAGGTGCAGGCCGTGGCTGACTGCAACTGGACGGTTGAGCCAGGCGAGCTGCCCCGGCTCATCACCGAGGCGGCCAGGGCAGCGGGGGCAGGCTGGCAGCCGTGGCTGCTCAGGAAGCAGCACGAGGTCGGTATCACCGCTGCAAAGGTGCGGGTCATCGCGGCCCGGCTGCCGATGCTGCTGGAACAGGAGCAGGCGCAGGCCAGCGAACCGGACAGCAGACGGCTGGAGAAGATCACCCGCTATGAAGCGCATCTGGAACGGGTGCTGTACAGGGCGCTGCATGAGCTGGAGGTGGCCCGCCGGGAACGGCAGGGGCAGGACACCCCCGCCCCGCTGCGGGTGGTGCTCGACGAGCGGGCGGAGGGGTGACGCCCCCAGACCCGGACGGGCTGGCCCCTGGCCTGAACCTGGGCAGGCGTACCCACCTGGGCTATCAGACGCCCACGCCCATGCCCTACACGGCCCGCGTGACGCTCAGGAGGACGTGCGCCCTGCGGGGGCTGAGCGTGTATCAGGTGGCGATGAGCGGGCTTGCACAGGGCACAGTGGACCCTGGCACGGTGTACCGGCTGGCCCGTGGCGACACTTCGAGGATTGACCTGCACACCCTGGCGACCCTGGCCGGGATCATCCACACCCTGACCGGGCAGCCGGTGAGTATCGCCGAACTGCT
>JANXWI010000201.1 GCA_025351205.1 Deinococcus sp. | reverse complement strand
AGCAGGACGTACGGGAGGGAGCGCGCGGCCTGACCGGCTGGAGCTACGTCGGCGGGCGCAATCAGAAGACTGAATTTGCCGTTCAGCCCAGGTTCGCGGCTGCGCCCAAACAGCACGACGACGGCGGCAAAACCTATCTGGGCCACACGGGCAACTTCACACCCGAAGACATCGTGCGGCTGGCGGCGGCGCACCCGTCCACCCCCGCGCGCATTGCGGGCAAGCTGTGGGCGGCCTTCGTGAGCAGCGCCCCGGACAAAGCAGGCACGGACAAAGCAGGCACGGACGAGGCAGGCATCTCGCAGCTGGCCCAGACCTTCAGCCAGAGCGGCGGCGACCTGCGCATGGTCATGCACAGCCTGCTGACCAGCGACGCGTTCTACGCGCCCGCCAACCGCCTGAGCCTGTACCGCAGCCCCGTCGAGTATCTGGTGGGCGCGCTGCGGGCGATGGGCCGCCCGGTCCTGGACGAGAAGGCGGTGCTGGGGCTGGTGCAAAGCGCCGCACGTATGGGCCAGGAGCTGCTGCACCCGCCCACGGTCAAGGGCTGGGACGGGGGCCGTGAATGGACCAACGACACGACGCTGCTGCTCAGGATGCAGGCGGCTGCCGCCCTGACACTGAGCGACAAGGCCCCCGCAGGCGAGGCCCTGACACCCCTGACGGCCCTGGGCAGACCCGACGGCCTGAGCCGCGCCCTGGGCGGCCTGAACGAACGTCAGCGCGGTTACCTGATGCTGATCTCGCCGGAATACCAGCTGATCTAGCTTGTGGCGCGTAGCCCGTGGCTTGTAGAAGGGTCAGCACTCCCACCGAAGCTGCACGTTCCGGCCTTTCCTCTACGCTCCGTGCCACACGCCCAGATGAAGGAGATTCATGCAACGCCGAGACTTTCTGAAAATTTCTGCCGCAGCCGCCTACACCATTTCCGGTATGCCCGGTTTTCTGGCCCGCGCCGCCGCGCAGGCGGGCGGCGACAAGACGCTGGTGGTCATCCAGCTCACGGGCGGCAATGACGGCCTGAACACGCTGATTCCGTACACCAACCCCGCCTACTACGCAGCCCGGCCCAACATCGCCATCGCCAGAAACGAGGTGCTGACGCTGGGTCAGGGCGTGGGTCAGGGGCTGGGCATGCACCCGGCTTTAAAGCCCCTGATGGGCCTCTGGGACGCAGGCCAGCTGGCCTGGATGGAGAACGTTGGCTACCCCAACCCCAACCGCAGCCACTTCGCCAGCATGGCGATCTGGCACACCGCCGACCCCAGCCAGGCCAGCAGCGAGGGCTGGATCGGGCGGATTTCCGAGCAGATCGGCGACCCCTTCTGTGCAAGCAACATCGGCACGGCCACGCCGCTGGCCCTGATCGCCCAGAACTACGCGCTGCCCACCATAGACAGCGTGGACAACTTTCAGGTGAAGCTGCCCGCCGGGGTGCAGGGTGCCTTCGACTCGATGCTCAGTGCTCAACGCGGCGGCGAGGCGGCGTATCTGGAGCAGGCCACCCGCAGCATGCTGAAACACACCGCTACGGTGCAGGCCAACGTCGGCAAGTACAGGGCCGGGGCCAGCTACCCCGACAGCAAGTTCGCGGGGCAGATGAAGGACGTCGCCCGCCTGATCGCGTCAGGTACCGGGCAGCGCGTGCTGTACACCTCTCTGGGCAGCTTCGACACCCACGCCGGGCAGCGCGGCGACCAGGACCGGCTGCTGGGCGAACTGGCCGGGGCGCTCAAAGCCTTCTACGCCGACCTGGAAACGCAGGGGCTGGCCGAGAAGGTCGTGGTCATGGGCTTTTCCGAGTTCGGGCGGCGGGTGGCCGAGAACGACAGCGCCGGAACCGACCACGGCGAGGGCAGCGTGATGTTCGCCCTGGGGCGCGGCGTGAAGGGCGGCATCCACGGCGACAGCCCGGACCTGGAAAAATTGAACGACGGCGACGTGATCTACAAGCAGGACTTCCGGGGAGTCTATGCCGAGGGCCTGACGGGCTGGCTGAATCTCGACGCCCGCAAGATTCTGGGCGGAGACTTCAGGGGGCCAGGATGGCTGGTCTGAAGCAGTTTCTGCTGCCGGTGGCCTTGCTCGCCCTGGGCGGCAGCGTCCTCGCCATGCCGCAGTTCCGTCTCACGGCGATTCAGCAGCTCGGCTACGACAGGCTCGATCCGCTGTGGCAGTACTCCGGCAAGGTCATGGGCTGCACCTTCTGCCACGTGAACAAGGGGGGCGGCGCGCCCTGGAACGTCTTCGGGCAGGCGCTCCAGAAGGGCTTCGCGGCCAACCCAAAAAGCAGCTTTGGAGACGTGCTGTACACCGTCCTAGCGGCCAACGGTGACAGCGACGGCGACGGCTACCCGGACGCCATAGAGGTCTTTGCGTGGACCCTACCGGGCGACCCGAAAAGCTTTCCCGACAAGCCTCTGGCCGAACTGGAACAGGCGTTTTCAGCGGCGGGCGGCGCGGAGGCGTACGCGGCGAAGAAGTCCGGGAAATAGCCAACACACGACAGCATTCATCCCACGCCCCCGCCCGCTATGAAATACTCGGGCCATGAAACGCCCCGCCCTCGCCCTCGTCATGTCCGCCTTTCTGGCCGTAGCACTCGCCCAGACCAGCGTTCCCAGCACGCCACCCGCCCCAGCTCCTGTGACTGCCCCGGCTCCGGCCCCGGAAGTGCCATTGCCGGACATCCAGCCGCTGCCCGAGCCTCCCTCGCAGCCGCTGCCTGCGCCGGTTCCGGTCACGCCCGTACAGCCAGCCCCAGAGCCTGCCTACCCGCCGATTGAGATTCAGCCCAATACCGTGCAGCCGCAGCCCGCACCCCTGGTCCCGACGCCCGGCGTCAGTGTTCCAAATCAACTTGTTCCGGTGCCAGCCGCGCCCGTGCCTCTGGTCGTCACGCCAGCGTTGCCGTCTGGTACGGGCCTGACCCTGGTTCTGGAGGTGCCGCTCAAGCTGCTGCAAGGCGGGCAGCCGGTGGCCGGGAGCAGCCGTCAGACCCTGGCGATTCCGGCAGAACGGGCGGCCAGCCTGCGGCGCGGCGGGGTCGTGACCCCCGGCCTGGAGGCCGACCTGCGGGCCTTCGCGAAAAAGGTGGCCACAACGCCCCAGAACGCCCACTTTGAGCAGTTTACGAGCGGCTGGGCGCTGGTGCAGAGAGACGGCGTGAGCATTGACCTGGACCAATCACGCGTCACCCTGCTCGCGGCCCTGAACAACCCGGACAGCAAGGCGGTGGCCCTGAGCTACACCCTCACCCCACCCGCACGGACGCTGGAGTACTTCACCAGCCGGGGCGTCACGGCCTTCCTGGCAACGGGCGAGACCAACTATTACGGCTCCAGCCGCGCCCGTATCACCAATATTCACGTCGGGGCCAGCAAGTTCGATAACCGGCTGTTCGAGGGCCGTACCTTCTCGTTCAACAAAATGCTGGGCAACATCAGCGGGGCGACGGGTTTCGTGCCGGGGCTGGTCATTTCCGGAGACCGCACCGCCACCGGCGTCGGCGGCGGCATCTGTCAGGTCAGCAGCACCGTGTTCCGGGCGCTGTACGGGGCCGGATTGCCGATTGCCGAGCGGCGCAACCACAGCTATCAGGTGCACTACTACGACCCGCAGGGCCTGGACGCCACCATCTATCAGCCCAGCCAGGATCTGAAATTTGCCAACGACAGCGGCGGTGCCCTCTGGTTTCAGACCGACTGGGACGACGCCCACGCCCGCCTGAGCGTGAACGTGTTCGGGCAGCCGCGCGATTTCACGGTGAACGTCGGACGCCCGGTCACCCTCAGTACCCGGCCCTCGCCCGCCAACCGCCTGATCCCAGACCCGACCCTGCGCGCGGGGCAGCGCCGTCAGGTGGACTGGGCCGCACCCGGGGCCAGCATCCGGGTCACGCGCAGCTTCACGCGCGCCGGGAAGGTCTTCAGGACCGACACCCTGAACAGCACCTACGTGCCCTGGCCGAACATTTTCATGGTGGGGACCAGGCAGTAGCGTCAGGGGAAAATGCCGGGTGCCGGCCTTAATTTGTGCATTCCTCATATCCAGGATAAATAAAGCGCGGTTGCCTGAGCAGCACTGCACTTCATTTTCAGGTAAAAGTACCGCTCAGATGAGCAGTCCGACGCTTCCTGAGGTGAGCGGTGATCCTCAACCGTCCAAATCGACTGGAAGCGGAATCGACCCGGAATCAGTCACCCCTCTCCCCTACTCCGCCTGATCCTCGGCGGCCAGCAGCGCCACCAGCCGGTCCAGCTCGTCACGGGAGCC
>JANXWI010000197.1 GCA_025351205.1 Deinococcus sp. | reverse complement strand
AAGGGCGGTGACTACCTGACCGATCAGGACGCCGCCGAGGTGTTTTCCAAAGACGTGATCGACGCCGTGTACGAGCTGGAGCACATGGGCCTGCCGTTTTCGCGCACGCCGGAAGGCAAGATCGCCCAGCGCAAGTTTGGCGGCCACACCCGCGAGTTCGGCAAAGCCGCCGTCGAGCGCAGCTGTTACGCCAAGGACCGCACCGGTCACATGATCCTCCAGACGCTGTACCAGCAGAACGTCAAGGAAGGGACCACCTTCTTCAACGAGTTCCACGTGCTCGACCTGATCATCGAGAACGGGCGCTGCTGCGGCGTGGTGGCCTTCGAGCTGGCGACCGGAGAGATTCACACCTTCCAGGCCAAGTCGGTGATTCTGGCGTCGGGCGGCTACGGACGCATCTTCAAGATCACCAGCAACGCGCTCACGCTGTCGGGCGACCTGATGAGTATCTACTACCGCAAGGGCCTGCCGCTGGAAGACATGGAGTTCTACCAGTTTCACCCCACAGGCCTCACCAAGCTGGGCATCCTGATCACCGAAGGCGTGCGCGGCGAGGGCGGCATCCTGCGCAACAAAGACGGCGAACGCTTCATGGAACGCTACGCACCGACCATCAAGGATCTGGCTCCGCGCGACATGGTCAGCCGCGCCATCATCACCGAGATCCGCGAGGGGCGCGGCGTCGGGCCGGACGGCGACGCCATCTACATCGACCTGACGCACCTGCCCAAAGAGACCATCGAGAACAAGCTGAGCGAGATCACCGACCTCTCGCGCACCTACCTGGGCCTGGACCCGGTGACCGACCTGATCCCGACTCAGCCCACGGCCCACTACGCGATGGGCGGCATTCCCACCACCATCAACGCTGAGTGCATCGCCAACGACGACGGCGACCTGATCGAAGGGTTGTACGCGGCGGGCGAGGTGGCCTGCGTCTCGCTGCACGGCGCGAACCGCCTGGGCACCAACAGCTTAGGCGACCTGATCGTGTTCGGACGCCGGGCGGGCATGTTTGCCAGCAAGTACGCCAAGACGGCCAGCATGCCCGAGATGCCGGAAGGGGCCGACCAGTACTCGCGCGCCCTGGTGGAGCGCGTCAAGGAGAGCGACGGCAGCGAGAACGCCGCCCGCATCCGCAAAGAGCTTCAGGCGACCATGATGGACAACGTGGGCATTTTCAGAAACGGCCCCGACATGGAGAAGCAGGTCGAGATCCTGAAGGGGCTGCGCGCCCGCTACAACCAGGTGAGCGTGTCTGACCCCAGCGTGCGATACAACAGCGAACTGATCGAGACGCTGGAACTGGGCTTCATGCTCGACTGCGCCGAGGCCATGACCGCGAGTGCTTTGAACCGCACCGAGTCGCGCGGTGCACACGACCGCGAGGACTTCCACTCGCGCAACGACGACCAGTGGCTGAAGCACACCCTGGCCTACAGGGGCGAGAACGGCGACGTGCGCATCGGCTACAAGCCGGTGGCCCTCAAGGGCTACACGCGGGCCTTTGAACCCAAGCCGCGAGTGTACTGAACAGGCTTGGAGCGTGTGGCCTGTAGCGCGTAGGCAGGGCCAGGGAACCGGGATTGATCAAGGTGTCCTGGCTTTCCCTACAAGCTACAGGCCACGCGCTTCCCGCTAGGAGCAACATGAAATTCAATGTCAAGATTCTGAGATTCGATCCTGAAAAGGACAAGAAGAGCCACTGGGAGGTCTATCCCGTCGAGGCCCAGCCGGGTGACCGGGTGCTCGACGTGCTCAACGACGTCAAGTGGTACGCCGACAGCACCCTGACCTTCCGGCGTTCCTGCGCCCACGGCATCTGCGGCTCGGACGCCATGCTGATCAACGGGCGCAACCGGCTGGCCTGCAAGACGCTGCTGCAGGACGTGGTCAAGGCAGGTGGCAGCATCACCGTCGAGCCGATCCGGGGCCTGAAGGTCGAGAAAGACCTGCTGGTGGACATGGAACCCTTCTTCGACGCCTACCGCGCCGTGATGCCCTGGTTCATGAACGACGACGCGCCGCCCGCCACCGAGCGCGTGCAGTCGCCCGAGGCCGCCGAGCGCATGGACCACGGCAGCAACTGCATCCTGTGCGCCTGCTGCACCACCAGCTGCCCGATCTACTGGGTCAACGGCTCGTATCTGGGGCCAGCCGCCATCGTGCAGGCGCACCGCTTCATTTTCGATTCGCGCGACCACGGCGCGGAGGTCCGCATGTCGGTGCTCAACCAGAACACCGGCGTCTGGCGCTGCCGCACGGCGTACAACTGTACCGAGGCCTGCCCGCGCGACATTCCGATTACGCAGCTGATCGAGGAAGTCAAGCGTGCGGTGATGTACCAGTAGGTTCGGACTTTTTCATTCAAGACGCCCGTCCCAGCAGTGGGGCGGGCGTCTTTAGTGTCAAGGGCCTTGACAACCGTTTATCACTGACGATGTGATCACAGCCGGATATAGGGGGATGACCGCAGGTGGTATTTGATCAGACAGGCGTAGCTGCTGTTCTGGATCATGCAGATGAGCGTGCTGGAGGATTTGAGGGCTGGCTGTTGCCCGGAGGCCGGTTGCCCTGTGAGCCTGAACAGCAGCAGGCAATGGTCTGAATAGTCCAGCTGCATCGTCTGTACCTGCTCGGCTGGCTTGTCTTCAGCGCTGAAAGGCTCTGGGACGGGCGTGCTTGAGCTTCTCCGGTAGCCGGGGCAGTTTTGCTTTGCCAGCGCCAGAAAGGGCAGGTACAGCGCTTCCGGTATAGGGCTGCCCAGGCGCTCCAGCAGTTCGGTACGCGGTCCGAGCAGCACCGTTCCCAGAATGCCCGGACGGGTCATGAGGCTGCCCAGCAGTGTGGACGTGGCCTCGACCACCCTGGGCGGGATCACCGGGGCGGGCAGTTTCAGATGGTGGGCCAGACGTCTGAGCAGCGTTCCCTCGGCCAGCGGCTTGCTCAGCAGTTCCAGCGCTCCGGCGTTCTGGCTGTCGCGCTCCAGACGCTCGGTCACGTCCTCGCTCATCAGCAACACGGGCAGCCCGGCCAGGCGAAACTGCTGACACCATTCCAGGCCCCCGCCGCCCGGCAGGCTCACCTCGCACAGAATCAGGTCGGGCCGCTGCCGCCGGATCTGCTGCTCGGCGTCTTCACCCCGCACGACGCCGCGCATGGTGTAGCCGTTCGTTTCCAGCAGCCGTTCGAGCGTCTTGCGCATGCTGACGCTGGGTTCGATGACCAGCAGGTCAATCATGCTCAGACCGGAGCTGGGACGTTTTTGGGCGCGGCAAATGGCAGATGGCCTGCCGCAGGGCAGAGCGTGTTCCGGGTGTGTGTTTGCGCGTGCTGATGGTACCGTCCTCCCCGGGGCGTTCCTCTCGTCAGGTCGACCAGTCCCGCCTTTCAGCCCACAGTGGACATTACTCGCACTGTCACAACTCTTACGCCCGGCCTTTCCCGGCCTTTCCCGACCTTCACTTTGCGGGGAGTTCATCTGCCCGGCATCAGGCGCGCCCGACCGGGACCAGCGGGCGAATGAGGCTCAGGGCCTTCAGGGCGCTCCAGGACGAGGGCAACGCTGACCAGAGCATACCCTAAGCGGAAACGCCCTGACAGGAAACACCTTCTGCGCAGGGCCGGGGCCACGGATTTAGATTCTCTTCACCGCCAGGTGTCTCTGGTTTAGACCGCCGCTCTGAGGTTCGCGAATCACAGGTGTGGGCGCACTCGAATCACGGGTGCGGGCTGTCACCCTTTCGGGGGCACCCGTGCCCAAAGGGGCGTTCTGGCTCTGTAGGCCGGGCGCGGAGGGGTATGCTGGAGCAGCTATGGACGAGTCTCAACACACCCCGCTGACGGCGGCTGAACTGCCCTACGACAGCGCCGCATTTGTCGAAACGCTCTACGAATCCTACCTGCGAGACCCTGCGAGCGTGGAGAGCGACTGGCGGGCCTCTTTTGACCAGCTCCGCGCCGGCGTTCAGGAAACGCCGCACGGCCCGGTGCTGGCCAAGTTTCTCGAACTGGGCAGGCACGGCCCTGCTCAGCCTGCCCCGGCAGCTGCAACCGGCGTGGGGTCGGCGGCGCAGCAGGTGGCCAGCGCCCTGATCAGCGCCTACCGGGTGTACGGTCATATCTCGGCGCACAAGAACCCGCTGAGCATCCGGCCCCCGGCGCAGGTGCCCGAGTTGACCCCCGAGTACTACGGCCTGACCCAGGCCAACCTCTCGGAACGGGTGCATGAGGGGCCGTTTCAGGGCACCCTGAAGGAGGTCATGGGGCAGCTGGAGGCCAGCTACTGCGGCTCCATCGGCTTCGAGTTCTCGTACCTGCCCGCCAACGAGCGCGAGTGGTTTCAGGAGCGCATCGAGTCGGTGCAGGGGCGCGGCCAGTACACCCAACCCCAGCGCCGCCGTATTCTGAGCAAGCTGAACGCCGCCGAGGGGCTGGAACGCTACCTGGGCCAGCGCTACGTGGGTCAGAAACGCTTTTCGCTGGAGGGCGGTGAGAGCTTCATTCCGCTGATGGACCGGCTGGTGCAGCTGGGCGGAGAACTGGGCATCAAGGAAGCGGTGATCGGCATGGCCCACCGTGGCCGCCTGAACGTGCTGGTCAACCTGTTCGGCAAGAAGCCGAGCGAACTGTTCGCCGAGTTCGAGGGCAAGAAACAGATGTCCGAGAACCCCGACGTGGCCGGCGACGTGAAGTACCACATGGGCTTTTCCAGCGACGTGTCCACGCCCGGCGGCCCGATGCATCTGGCGCTCGCGTACAACCCGTCTCACCTGGAGATCGTGTCGCCGGTGGTGCACGGCAGCGTGCGGGCGCGGCAGGACCGGCGCAACGACGCCGCCAGAAAGCAGGTTCTCCCGATCACCATCCACGGCGACGCGGCGGTGTCGGGGCAGGGCGTGGTGATGGAGACCATCAACCTTTCTCGCCTGCGCGGTTTCACCACCGGCGGCGCGGTGCGCGTCGTGATCAACAACCAGATCGGTTTCACCATCTCCGACCCGCGCGACACCCGCAGCAGCCGCTACTGCACCGACGCGGCCAAGATCGGCAACGCGCCGGTGATGCACGTCAACGGC
>JANXWI010000177.1 GCA_025351205.1 Deinococcus sp. | reverse complement strand
CCCGTCTACGACCTGACCGTCTCGCCGCTGCACACCTATGTAGCAAACGGAATGCTGGTCCACAACAGCATCTATAAATTTCGCGGCGCCGACATTCAGAACATCCTCGATTTCCAGAAAGACTACTCGGACGCCAAAGTCTACCGGCTGGAACACAACTACCGCTCGTCAGCGAAGGTGCTGGGCCTTGCCAACGCGCTGATCGAGAACAACACCGAACGGCTGGAAAAGACGCTCAAGCCTGTCAAGGAAGACGGACACGCGGTCTACTTTCACCGGGCCAACGACCACCGGGGCGAGGGTGAGTTCGTGGCCGAGTGGGTGACGCGGCTGCACCACGAGGGCCTGAAGTTCGCCGAGATGGCGATCCTATACCGCACCAACGCCCAATCGCGCGTGATGGAAGAGTCGCTGCGGCGCGTGAACATTCCGGCCAAGATCGTGGGCGGAGTGGGTTTCTATGACCGCCGGGAAATCCGCGACATCCTGGCCTACGCCCGGCTGAGCATCAACCCCAGCGACGACGTGGCGCTGCGGCGCATCATCGGGCGGCCCAAGCGCGGCATCGGCGACACCGCCATTTCACGCCTGATGGACTGGGCGCGCGTCAACAACGCCTCGCTGCTGGCCGCCTGCGCCCGGGCCGACGAGATTCTGGACCGGGGCGCGGCCAAGGCCACCGAGTTCGCTCAGCTCATGGCCGCGTTTGCCGAGGCCGCCGACAACTACACGCCGGGCGCGTTTCTGCGCTACGCCATCGAGTCGAGCGGCTACGTGGACATGCTGCGCCAGGAGGGCCAGGAGGGCGCGGTTAGATTGGAAAACCTGGAAGAGCTGGTCAACGCCGCCGAGGAATGGCAGGCGGACCACGAAGACGGGAACATCGCCGACTTTCTCGACGACGCGGCCCTGCTGTCGAGCGTGGACGACGGGCGCGTGAAGCGCGAGAACGGTGACGTACCCGAGGACGCCGTGACCCTGATGACGCTGCACAACGCCAAAGGCCTGGAGTTTCCGGCGGTGTTCATCGTGGGCGCGGAGGAAGGGCTGCTGCCCAGCAAGAACTCGCTGCTGGAGCCGGGCGGCATCGAGGAGGAGCGGCGGCTGTTCTACGTCGGCATTACCAGGGCGATGGACCGGCTGTTTCTGAGCGCCGCGCAGAATCGCATGCAGTACGGCAAGACCAACGCCGCCGAGGACTCGCGCTTTCTGGAGGAGTTGCTGGGCGGCTTCGAGACCGTGGACCAGTACGGGCAGGTGCAGGAGTACCGACAGAAAACCTGGCGCGACTACCGCCCCACCGTCCCGGGCAGGCCACAGGCCGGAAGCCTGTCTGCACCCAGCGCCGTAAAAAATACCAGCCCGCTGACAGGTGAACTGGCCTACCGGGGCGGCGAGAAGGTCACGCATCCCAAGTTCGGCGAGGGACAGGTGCTGGCGGTGGCGGGCCTGGGCGACAGGCAGGAGGTGACGGTGCATTTTGCCAGCGCCGGGGCCAAGAAACTGCTGGTCAAGTTCGCCAACCTGACGCGGGTGTAGACGCCCGGATACAAGCGCCTGGAACGTCGTCCACCGACCTAACGGAAGTTTCTCTTCCCCTCTCCCCTCATGGGAGACTGGTACAGCTGCTTGCAGAGGGGCCTCGCGCAGCGAGGGGGTGAGGGAAAAGCGGCCCGAGCTTCCGAATACTGGACAAAAGGAACGGACGGACGCCAGTTTCAGCGCCCGTCCGTTCTGAATCTGCCGACTGGAATCAGCTCTCGGCGTCCTGGGCCGCGAGTTCCAGGCGGTTGGCCAGAATGAAGAAGGTCGGTGCCCAGAGGCCGACGAAGATGCCGAAACGCTCGCCGTGGGCTTTCTGCTCGGCGGTGTTGGACTGACCGCCCCTGGCCGCCCAGATGATGATGGACGCGATGATGGAGGCGAACCCAGCGACATTCATAAAGTTTGACAGACTGCGGTTGTTCATGGTGGACCTCCGGAACTCTGTGCGTGCGCCGCCGACCATGCAGCACCCGGTGTGCGGCAGATCAGCGAAGATGGCCCTGCCTTCCAAGCGAAGATGACCCTTCCTCTAATATGCACCTGGACCCCCCGGGGGTGTGAGTCAAACCAGACGAAATTCAGAACGGGTAAAGGGGCAGGTCTGCTTTCTCTCACGCAGACAGCCTGTATCACCCAGACGCCCTGGATCACACTGCCGATCCGGGATGGGGGCGCTGCTCTTTTCAGAACGCGACAGCTCTTTTCAGAACGCGGCGCCCCAGGGCGCGAACCCTCGGCGTACAAAACGACGAAACGGTCATCCAGACAGCTCTGGCCGTGTCTGTCCTGCGCACACCCGGCGCCCGGGAACCGGCAGGGAATCCGCCGCCTCCGCACCGGAGGTTCCCGAGTTGTTCTCAGGGCACGCTGCACGCTGCTGCTCAGGAGTGAGCGCTCCACGGAACCGGGACCGCCTCCCGACCGGCGCCGGACCGAAGGCGCCGTATCCCCTGAGGAGAACCGCACATGAAACGACCCAGGACCATGTCCATGTTTGCCCTGAGCGCCATCACCGTCGTCCTGAGTGCCTGCGGGACCACCACACCCACCCCCCAGGACGGTACGCAGCCGAACGCGGCGGGAAAAAAGGTCGCGGCCCCAGCCGCCCTGATCAAACCACCGCCCTGCCTTCCCAATCTGGATGCCAGAACCACCGCCGCAAACACCGACGCCTGTGTGGACCCTTCAGACCCCGGCACGGACCTGCCGACGATCCTGGCTCCCAACACCCGCGTTCTGGGCACACCGACCATATTCAGCTCGCCCGGCGTGGTGGCCCGGCCCAGCACCAATCCGGTCAGGGCGTATCTTCAGGACAGCGGCGCCCTGACGCTGGCGAGCACCGAAGAAACCCGGCAGTATCAGGTCGGCGATATCCTGGTGGGAGGCGTCAGCAGCGCCACGCCCGCCGGGGTTCCGCCCAGCCGGGTGGTGGCCATCAGGCAGGTCGACGGCGATCTGGTGGTCGATACCCAGCCCGCATCGCTTGAAGACGCCGTGGAACAGGGCCAGATCGACTTCGAACAGACCCTGACCGAGGCCGACATCGCCGAGGAGACCATTTCGGAACAGGGGGCCAAACTGCTCAACGGCCAGGGCCTGCTTCATGCCCTGAGCGTCAACTGCACCAAGGGCGGAAACGGCGGCACGCTCAAGACCTTCAGCAAGGACTTTTCGCCGTCACCCACCTTGACCGGCACCATCTCGGGCTGTCTCAGGGTTCAGGTCACGCCCAAGCTCCAGCTCCAGATCAGGAGGCTCAAGCTTCAGTACTTCGAGGCCTCGGTGAAGATGAGCGACGAATCTGAACTCGAACTCACCGCCAGCGGCCAGATGACCTTCGCCAGATCCTGGGAACTGGGACGCGTCCGGTTCAACCCGGTCACGGTGTGGCTCGGCCCGGTGCCGGTGGTGTTCACGCCCTACATCGCCTTCACGGTGGGCGTCGATGGCCGCGTCTCGGCCAACATCAACTACAAGGTGTCCCAGGACGCCAGCTACAAGGTCGGCGTGAAGTACGACAGAAACAACGGCGGCTTCGGCACCATCAACGAGAAGACCTTCAACTTCGACGCCCCCACCCCGAACTACGCTCAGAACAACGTCAGCGCCGTGGCCAGGGGCTACCTCGGCCTCAAACCCGGCATCCAGTTCTGGAGCACCGTGGTGGTGGCCACCGTCAACGGTGACGTGTCCGGCGAGGTGCGTGGCTACGGCAAGGCGGACATCGATACCACCCGCACCCCTCTGTGGAAGCTCTCGGCGGGCGCGCAGTTCTGCTCGGCGTACAACGTGCGGCTGCGGATCCTGTTCGGCATCATCAACAGCAACTGGAACGGCGGTTCCTGCGGCAACGAGACCGAACTGTGGCGCAGAGAAGGTGGGACGGCGCTGTCCAATGCGGGCAGCCACGCCGGACTGACCTGGAGTGTGCGGGGTCAGCAGGGCAATGTGCTGCTGGTCGGAACCGACGCCAGCAGCAATGTCTACCAGGGCGATACGCCCGCCTCGGCGGTGTTGCCGCTGCTGTGTCTGAAGGTGGACGGACGCCCGGTGCCCGCAGGTGTGACGCCCGACTTCTATCACGGCTGGGCCGAGGGCGAGGTCAATTTCACCGCGCCTGTGTCCGGAACCCTGCTGAGTTCGCGCGCGGCTGCGGACGCCCGGTGTGCAGGGGCCTTCGGTGCGGATTGGCGGATGGGCGAATTCCATGACGGCAGAGCCAACGGCGTCTCGGGCGGCTGGAACTTCTACGCCAATGGAAGCACCCTGCCTGCCAACGCGCGGTTCTGGGCGGCCATCAACGATCAGGCCGCCAATCCCTGGAACTGAGTCACTCCTTGTAAGCGTTGGCTTTACCGAGCGGAACGAGAGCGGACAGAAATACGTCCTGATTTCATCTCCTGCCAGAAGGCGCGTCACATTGCGCCTCCTGGCAGGAGTTTCTGTTGTCTGCTGATCGTCGCCCACTCACCACTGATGAGCAAAGCGTTAAGCTCAGGGCAGCCATGACCCAGGTCAAGAAGATGTCCGTGGTTCCCCGCGCCGCCCGCTTCGAGCGCCCGAGGCCGCGTCTGCTGGGCCTGCTGGCCCAGGCCCTCGACGTGTCGCTGATCGTGCTGGCCGCTCCCTCCGGGTATGGCAAGACGACCCTGCTGGCCCAGTACGCCCGCAGCACCCCGAGGCGGGTGGCCTGGTGCAGGCTCAACGGCAGCCACGAGGGTCCGGGAGACGTGGTGACGCGTCTGGCAGGCCATCTGCCTGAACTCTCGGCGCTGCAACAGCTGGACGCCCGGACGCCGGGTGAGGTTCTGGCCCGGCGGCTGGCCGATGAACTCGCGGCCCTGGACCAGGGCACCGACCTGATCGTCGACAACCTCGAAGACGAACAGCTGGCCTGCTGGCTGGGCAGCCTGGCCGACCGCCTCGAAGAAGGGCACCGGCTGCTGCTGAGCTGTTACACGCCAGAAGGCCTGCGGCTGGCCCACCGGCTGGCGAACGACAGCGCCCTGGTGCTCGATTCAGGCGACCTGGCCTTCGACGAGGCCGAGGTCCAGGCCTACCTGACGGGCCGGGAGGCGAGCCTCGGCGCGGCCCAGCTCAGCAGCCTCTCGGGCTGGCCCGCCGGACTGGCCCTCTCGGCCCACGGGGTGAACAGGCACGCCGGGGCCGATGACCTGGTGCTCGAAGCGCTTCAAGGCCTGCCCCCCGTCCTCAGGGCCGGTCTGCCGCTGCTCGCGCCCCTGGAATTCTGGAGTGAAGCGGACGCCGCCCTGCTGAGTCCCGGTCTGCCCACCCACTGGCTCAGCACCCTGCTGAAGGCCGGGCTGCCCCTGTCTCCGCTGGGCAGCGGCGTGTTTCAGCCACATCAGCTGCTCGTCGGGGTGCTCGAGAGGCTGTTGCAGCGTGACCCGGAGCAGGCCCGCGTGGCCCGTGCGGCGGCAGCCAGGCTGGCCGAGGCTTCGGGTGAGCTGGAGCGGGCCGCCCGGCTCTACTTGCAGGCGGGCGAAGCGGCAGAGGCGCTGCGGCTGGCCGAGAGCCTGGTTTCCCGCTACCGGGACCGGGGTGAACACCGCCTGACCCGCGCCCTGCTCGAAGCGTTGAGCGGCGTCTCACTCTCTGTGGTGTTGCAGGAACGGCTGGCCTGGGCACAGATCGAGACGGGCAGCAGCCAGGAGGGTGAGGCCAGTCTCCAGGCCCTGCGGGAAGCCGACCTGCTGACCCCCGCCGGATTCGCCTGCCTCGCCACCGTGCGGGGTCGCCAGGGCCTGTTCAGCGAGCAGCTGGCGCTGGCGCAGGAGGGGCTGGCCCGGGTGGGCGACGGTCCCCTGGTCCCGGCGCTGGCCTGGCCACTGGTGTTCGCTTCTCTGCGGCTCGGACGCCACGCGCAGGCCGAAGGGGCGGCGGCGCAGCTCGTGGCGCTCGCCGAGAGTGGCGGGGATCAGGTGCGGCTGGCCGAAGCCTGGCAGTTACAAGGCATCGCCTGGCAGCACACCCGGCCTGCCGGAGAGGCCATCAGGCCCCTGGTGCGGGCGCGCGCCATCTACGAACAGCTGGGGTGGCACGGACGGGCAGCGGACCTGAACCTCGACGAACTCGAACTGCTGGTGCGCGACGGCGAGATCCAGGGGGTGGCCCAGCGGCTGCGCCAGCTGGTCTCGGTGGTCGGGGCCGAGCGCGCGGTGTTTCATGCCAGGCGGCTGCGGCTGCTCGGGGCCGTGGAGAGGCGTGAGGGCCGCCCGCAACAGGCCGAGGCCGCGCTGCTGGAGGCCCTGGACACGACCCGGACAGGGGGACTGGAACTGGAACAGTCCAGGCTGAACCTGGAATGGGCAGACTTTCTGCTGCAACAGGGCCGGACAGCAGAGGCCGCCCCCTGGCTGAGCGCCGTGGGCCTCGCCGCGCTCGAACCCCGGCGGGCGGTGCTGAACGCCCTGATGAGCGGTCAATCCCTGCGACTGACCCAGGCCGAGGTGGACGGTGAGCCGGACGCCGAGACCCGGCTGCGCGCCTCGCTGCTGCTCGCGGCCCAGGGCGCCGCAGAAGCCTGGACAGCGGCCCAGGCCGAGATCAGCCGCAACCGACATGCCCTGTCGCTGCCGACAGACCGGGCGCTCCGCGTCAGGCTGGCAGGCACCCCTGCCGAGGCGGCCCTTGAGACCCTTCTGGTGGCCGGGCCGGTGCCCGAACCCTCGGGCGAGCGCCTGCTGCTGCTGGACGTCGTGACGCTGGGCGACCTCCAGGTGCGGCTGGACGGACGCCCGGTCCACATCGGGCTGACCAAGGCGCGTGAACTGCTGGTCTGGCTGGCCCTGCACGGTTCCGGCTCCAGAGACGAACTGGTCACGGCGCTCTGGGACGGCTCCGGAGAGGAGCGCCACGCCGAATACTTCCGGGTGGCGGTGCGGCGGCTGCGGGGCGCGCTCAAGGGTTTCGTGCCGGTCGATCTCGACCCCTTGCCCTACGCCTCCGGGCGATACCGGCTGGCCCCCGCCTTTCAGGTCGAGGTGGACGTGCTCTCCCCGGTCAACCCGGGGTGGACCCGCCCCTTCCTGCCGGGCGTGGACACCGAATGGGCACAGCAGTTTCGCGCCCAGGCGCTCCAGCAGGCACTCGCGTCGCTGCTGGAGCAGGCACTCTCGGCCCCGGCGGGCCAGGCCCCCGAACTGTTCCGGCAGCTGCTGGCAGCGGACCCGATGTTTGCGCCCGCCCACGAAGGGCTGATCCGGGCGTTCGCCCAGGTGGGCGACCCGGGCAGCGCACGGCAGGCCCTGCGAAGCTACGGGCAGATGCTGAAAACCGAATACGGCGCGCCTTTGCCCGCACCGTTTCTAGAGAGCCTGCCGCCCGACCTGCCCGGCTGAACTCCGGGGATTCCCTGATCGTTCCCAGCAGCCCGGGTAGGCTCTGGACCGAGGTAACCATGACGAACATGCACCGAACCCTGTGGCCCCTGCTCCTCGGCTCCCTCCTCGCGGCCTGCGGCCAGGCCGGGTTCCCGGCTCAACCCCCGACTGGACAGCTCCTGGCCGGGCAACTCCCGACTGCCGCAGGGAGGCTCCATGCTCTGGAGCAATGTCACGGCTGTAAAAACAAGGTTCCTGTCAGTCAGTTCTGGCTGTGGCCGTCACAGCCGACTCAGACGTCGGCACCGGATGGCTCCCTGCCGCCCGTGATTCCCCTGGCCCCCATAGCCCCCGTAGCCCCCATAGCCCCGGTGGTCGGCTCGGTGACCGCAAAGCGGGACGGACTCGTTCAGCTGCAACTCTGGGACGGCGACAGCAGTCCGGATGTGCTCCCGCTGGCCTGCGTCTCGGCGACTGTTGTCGAGCGTCCGGCAGCACTTTCGGCGGTGGAACCCGGCTGGAGCGGTCACGCCGTGGCGTTTACCCCCCCGCTGAACCGCACCGTTCTGGTCACGGAGGCCGCCGGGAATCAGGCCTGTGTCACGGTGTTCGGCCCCGGCTGGCGTGTTCTCCAGGCAGATCGGCAGACCGTTCTGTGGTCCACCGGTTCAGGCACCTACGACGAAGTGGTCCCCGGTCTTCAGTGAAGCGTCTTCAGTGAACCGTCTCCAGTGAACCGGGCCAGCACCCTCTGGAAAGCACTGGAGCCGGATGCCCTGGCCCTTCTGGGTATCCTCCGGGCCGGACTGGAGGCCCAGGGGCCGACGCCTGCCTGGACAGCAGGTCGGCTTCAGGAGGCAGAGGCGCTGGTGGTGCGAATCCAGACTGCGTGGGAGCAGGAGCGTGTGGACCTCGACGGTCTGCGTGCCCTGAAAGAGGTGACCGCTCACCTTGACCTCGCCAACACCGTGACCTGCCGAGCGGCCCTGGAAGCGGTCCACGGTCACCTCAGGCGCATCGTGGAGCTGACCGGTGACGAACTCGCGCTGGACGGGTAGGCACCCTGAAGGGGCGCACCATTTCGGAGCAGGTTCGCAGACATCGCGTCACCTGGGCAGCACAGGCGACGCCTCTGCGGTCCTGCTGTCGCCCGCCCGAACGACCTGAAGAAAGCGCCAGCCTTTTTAACAGATGCCCTAAACTGACTCCCGATGCGTCCCGACCTGATCACCCGAATCCGGCAGCTGCTGCCAGCACACCACCCACGCCCGGAGATCGAACTGCTCTACCGCATGATGCTCGACTATCCGGAGCGCGGCGGCAAGGGCGTGCGCAGCGAACTGCTGCTGCTCTCGGCGCGGGCGCACGGGGTGAGTGAGGGCACGCCGAACCGCAGCAGCGCGGGCTGGGAGGCCGCCATGTGGCTGGCGACCACGCTGGAACTGTTTCAGAACTGGGTGCTGATTCACGACGACATCGCCGACGACTCCGAGGAGCGCCGGGGCCTGCCCGCCCTGCACCGCCAGTACGGCGTGCCGCTGGCGTTGAATGCCGGAGACGCGCTGCACGCCTACATGTGGGGGGCGCTACAAAAGGCCGAGGTTCCGGCGGCCTACGCGGAGATTCTGAACATGATCCACCGCACCGCCGAGGGGCAACACCTCGACCTGGCGTGGGTGCAGCAGGCGCAGTGGAACCTGAGTGCCGCCGATTACCTCGACATGGTGCGGCTCAAAACCGCGTACTACACCGTGGTGGTGCCGCTGCGGCTGGGGGCCATAGCGGCGGGCAGGCATCCCGACGTGCGCTTCGAGGAGGCCGGAATTGCGCTGGGAGCCGCCTTTCAGATCAGAGACGACGTGCTGAACCTGAGCGGCGAGGCGGCCCAGTACGGCAAGGAGATCGGCGGCGACCTGCTGGAAGGCAAACGCACCCTGATCGTGCTGCGCTGGCTGGAACTGGCGACCCCGCAGCAGAAAGAAACCTTTCTGGCTGAAATGAACAAACCCAGACCGGCCAAACGCCCTGAGGTGATCGCGCAGCTGCACGCCTGGCTGCTGGAGAGCGGCGCGGTGACCTACGCCCAGGGGGTGGCCGACGCGCAGGCCGAGCGTGGACTGAAACTGCTCGCTCTGGCACTCAGCGCCGCGCCAGATCAGGAAGCCGCTCAGACCATTCTGAAACTGGCCGAGGGGCTGGCGAGGCGGGAGGCGTAGGCCATGAACGTTGGCAAGAAGGGCGTGACAACCGGGCCGCTAGACTCCGGGGCATGAAGGTCCGCCGCGCCGTGTTTCCACTGCTCCTGGGTCTGACGCTGGCGACAGCCTCGGCGGGCACGCCTGCCGGTGCCCAGTCCCAGACAGCCCAACTGCATCCGACCAGCGCCTACCTCGCGGCGGTGGGCCACGTGGCCCAGACCTACAACAACTGCGGCCCGGCGGCGATTGTCGCCGTTCTGAACTACTACGGCGTGCAGGCCAGCCAGGGCGAGGTGGCCGGGGTGCTGCGCCCCAACGGCGGCTACATGCTGGCGGGCGTGATTCCACCCTTCATCACGCGCTACGGACTGCGCGCCACCCGCTTCAGGAACGGCTCGCTGGAGAACCTGCGCCAGCTCGCGGCGGCGGGCATTCCGGTGATCGTGCTGCAATGGATGAACCGCCCCGGCGGCATTCCGCACTTCCGGGTGGTGCGCGGCTATGACGACGCGGCGGGGCTGGTGTGGCTCTCGGACCCCATCTACGGCCCCAACGTGTACGTGAAGTACGCCGACTTCGAGCGCCTCTGGACCCTGGCGGGTCAGGAATTCGTGCCGGTGTACCGCCCCGCCCAGACCGCTCTGGTGGGCCGGATTCTGAACGTGAGGCTGTAATGGAACAGATCGTACTCAGCCTGGACAGCGGCACGCCGCACCTGAGCCTGGGGCTGATGGTGAATGGACGGACATTCAGCCGTGTGGTCGAGGTGGGCCGCACCCACGCCGAGCGGCTGCCCTCTGAACTGGAGGCATTGTTCGCCGAGGCGGCACTTCCGCTGCGGGCCGACCAGATCGTGATCGGGACCGGGCCGGGGTCGTACACCGGGCTGCGTGTGGGAGCCAGCTACGCCCTGGGTCTGGGCCGAGCCTGGGGCGTGCCGGTGCTGGGCGTGTGTTCCCTGGAGGGGCTGGCGGGCGCGGCTGACGGCGCGGTGGCAGACAGCCCAGTAGCAGACAGCACAGTGGCGGTCTCGCTCGACGCCCGCAAGGAACACGTCTACGGGGCCGTGTACCGCCTCGCGGGCGGAGTGGTGGCCGAGACCCTGCATCCTGCCGCCAGGTATCCGCTGGCCGACTTCGGGAGGTTAGCCGCCGGACTGGTCTGGAACCGGGACACCGCGCCCGACCCGCTGGTGCTGGCAAGGAACGGGCTGGATCACGGGTCTGCGACCTGGGCACTGGTGTATCTGTAGATCGGAGGGCGTGCGAACCTGATCGGTAGTCCTCCACATTTCCCACCGTCCACAAGCCATATGCGCGTTCCCTGCTACCGTACCTGACATGACCGACCCGCTCTCCCCCGCCCCGCCTGCGTCCGGCCCGCCGCCCACCGAAAGGCTGTACTGGACGCAGCCGCAGGCCAGAACATTCACCGCAACGGTCACGGCAGTCAACGGGCAGCTTGTCGCCCTTGACCGCACCCTCTTCTACCCGGAAGGCGGCGGGCAGTCCTGCGACGCCGGAACGCTTGAGTGGGAAGGCGGCAGCGCAAAGGTGAGTGAGGTCCAGAAGACGGACGACACCGTCTGGCACACGCTGGAGGGCCACCCGCCCACGGTGGGCAGCGAGGTGACGGGCGCCCTCGACTGGGCGCGGCGGCATCGTCACAGCCAGCGGCACACCGCCGAACATCTGCTGGCCCAGGCCTTCTGGCGCGTGAATACAGCCTTCGGGGTCAGGTCGGTGGGCATGCGCGGGCCGGAATGCACCCTGGACCTGGCCGGACAGCCGGGCGAATCGCACGTGCTGGCGGCGCAGGCACTGCTGAGCGAAATGCTGCGAGAAGGGTTGAGCCTGGAAACGCTGATGGTGCCCGCCGACGCGCTGGCCGCCTACCCGCTGCGCCGCCCGCCCCAGGTGAGTGGGCAGGTGCGGGTGGTGCTGTTCAGAGGGCCGGGCGGGGCAATCTGGGAGGCGAGCGCCTGCGGCGGCACCCATCTGCCGACTGGGGTGCAGGCCGCCCCGGTGGTGGTGCTGAAGACCGAGCGCGTCAGGAACGACCTGACCCGCGTGACCTTCATGGCGGGCGAGGAGGCCCAGGAACGCCTGAGCGGCGTGTATGCCCAGGCACAGGCGCTGGCACGCGGCTTTTCGGTGGGCATCGAACGGCTGCCGGAGCGGGTGGCTCAGCTCCAGAATGAGCTGGACGACGCAGAACGCAGGTTGACGACGACCCACCGTGAACTGGCCTCGCAGGCGCTGAAGCAGGCCACCTGGCACAGGGTTGCGGGCGGCGAGGCGGCCCTGGTGCAGCCCGCCGACACACTTCCAGACCTGCCGCAACTGGAACACAATGAACTCGTGCCCTACCTGCTGGAACTGGCGGCCCGGCGTCCTGAGTGCGTGGTCGTCGTTCTGGCCCCGGACGGCGGCTGTGGCGTGGCGAGCAGCCTGCCCCAGCATTCTGCCCGGACCCTGCTGAACGGCTGGCTGGCGCAGTCCGGTGGACGCGGCGGCGGGCGGCCCGAACTGGCCCGTGGGGCGACTGAGCGGCCCAGTGATTTCATGAACGCGGTTCAGGCCTGGCTGGATGCTCTACCCTGCTCACAATGAACACCAAAAAATACCGCGTGGCGGAAGGCGGCAAGCTCAAGCTCTCGGCCTTCAAGACCGACGAGACGGGCAGGGGCAGCGAGGCCGAGGCGCTGGCCCGCATCGATGAGCGGCGGCCAAAGCTGGCAGCCTTGCAGGAGCGGCTGTACGCCGAAGGGCGACAGAGCCTGCTGATGGTGCTCCAGGCCCGTGACGCGGGCGGCAAGGACGGCACCGTGAAGCACGTGCTGTACGGCCTGAATCCGCAGGGCGTGACCGTGACCAGCTTCAAGGTACCCACCCCGCTGGAACTGTCCCACGACTTCCTGTGGCGCGTCCACGCCCACGCCCCCGCCGCCGGGATGATGGCCGTATTCAACCGTTCCCATTACGAGGACGTGCTGGTGACGCGGGTCCACGGCCTGATCGACCAGAAAGAGACCGTTCGGCGCTACGGGCATATCCGGGCCTTCGAGGCGCTGCTGAGTGACGGGCGCACCCGCATCGTCAAGCTGTACCTGCACGTCAGCGAGGACGAGCAGAAACAGCGGCTTCAGGCCCGCCTCGACGACCCGCACAAACGCTGGAAATTCAACGTCGCCGACCTGAAGGAGCGCGAACGCTGGGACGACTACACCCACGCCTATCAGGACGCCCTGGCGGCCACCAGCAGCAAGGCCGCCCCCTGGTACGTGATTCCAGCAGACCACAAGTGGTTCAGAAACGACCTGATCGGGCAGATTCTGCAAGACACCCTGGAGGACATGGACCCGCAGTTTCCGGAAGCCGACTTTGACCCGGCGACGGTGGAAATTAAATAACGCTGGCTCGGACGCCCCCTCACCCCCTCGCCGCGCGAGGCCCCTCCCTTCGGGCTGTGCCAGTCTCCCACAGGGGTAGAGGGGTGAAAACCGTAAGTCAATGTCACTCTCCCCATCAGGGAATGATCACCGTGCGCCCGCGCACCTGTCCGGCCAGAATCTGCTCGGCCAGGGTCTGCACCTCGCTCAGCGGGTACTCGTGGACGCCTTCCTGAAACAGCACCTGCGGCGCGTCGCTGTTCAGGCGTGCCCAGGCCCGCTCACGGCGCTCCGGCGGGCACATAACGCTGTCGATGCCCAGCAGCGCCACCCCGCGCAGGATGAACGGCATGACGCTGGTGTGCAGCTCCGCACTCTGGGCCAGCCCGCAGGCCGCCACCGCTCCGGCCCGTTTGGTTGCGGCCAGCAACCCGGCCAGCGTGGTTCCGCCCACCGAGTCGATTCCGGCGGCGAAGCGTTCCTTTTCCAGCGGGCGCTTGAGGTCACTCAGGAGGCTGCGCGGAACAATCTCGTGCGCCCCGAGGGCCTTCAGGTAGTCTTCTTCCCCGGTGCGGCCCGTCGAGGCCACCACCGTCCAGCCCGCCTGGGCCAGCAGCGCCACCGCCACGCTGCCCACCCCGCCGGAAGCGCCGGTCACCACCACCTCGCCCATGTCCGGGGTCAGGCCGTGGTCTTCGAGCGCCATGACCGCCATCATGGCCGTGAAGCCCGCCGTGCCCAGCGCCATCGCCTTGCGGGCGTCCATGCCTGCCGGGCGCTGCGTGAGCCAGTCGGCCTTCACGCGGGCGTGAGTCGCGTAGCCGCCCCAGTGGCCCTCGCCCACGCCCCAGCCGGTGAGCAGCACCGCGTCGCCCATTTTAAATCGCGTGTCAGACGACCCGATCACGCTTCCAGCCAGGTCAATGCCGGGCACCATCGGGTACTTCCTGACCACGCCGGGCCTGCCCAGCACCGCCAGACCGTCTTTATAGTTCAGGCTCGACGCCTCCACCGACACCAGCACCTCGCCTTCGGGCAGGTCGTTTACCGTCAGGTCGTCGCGCAACGTCGCCGTCACCTGTTTGTCTTCACTCTGGGTCAGTACGAGGGCGCGCACCTGAACGTCACTGGGTTGTGTCATGGGGGTCAGTGTTGCACAGTGGGCTTGTGGCATGTGGCGTGTAGACCGTAGGAAAGGCCAGCCCACCTCGGCTCATCAGGCGTGCATGCTCTTTTCCTACACGCTACGCGCTACACGCCCCCCATCAGCTCATCCACGATCAGCGCCCCGCCCATCACCGCTGGCAGACCGCCGCCCGGATGCACGCCGGTGCCGACCTGCCACAGCCGCCGTGACAGCCGGTACGGCTGCGGGTGCAGCGGCCCGCCGCGCCAGGAGGGCCACGCCCGCCCGTAGATGGCCCCGCCCACCGCGCCGCCCTGGGCGAAGTATTCCGGCGTGAGTGCCAATGCCCCGGTGTCGGCACCCACCAGGCCGGGGACGCCTAACACCTGTTCGACCCGATTCACCTGCGCCCGCACCCAGGGATGGTCTGTGGCGTAGGCGTGCCCGGTGGGCGGCGCGGTGAGCAGCAAGGCGAGGCGACCCCCCTGAATAGAGTCGGCGTCGGCGTGGACCAGGGCCAGCGTGTCTTGCGGCAGGGCGCGGGCCGACATGGCCGCCGCGAACTGAGCGTAGCTGGACGGCGTGACCACGCTCGTCGCTGGCAGCGCGCCGACCAGCCCAGACGGCAGCCGCGCATAGATCGCCACGCCCGACACCGTGAGCGGCCCGTCTGATACAGGCTTGCCCAGCAGCCGTGCCAGCTGCGATGGGTCGAGCGCGCTGACGATCAGACCGTGGTGGGCCAGCTCATCCAGGCTCTGCACCGGAGTCTGCGGACGCAGCGTCACGCCCCGCGCCGCGCAGAACGCCAGCAGCGCGCCCAGCAGCGCCCCCATGCCCAGGGCCGGGCGCGAGACCTCAGCCGCCATCAGGGCCGGAAGCAGGGCGTACAGCACACTGGCCTGACGCGGCCCCAGTCCAGCATTGAGCGAATGCACCGCCAGCGCGTGATGCAGGGCAGGCGGAAAGCGGCGCGAACGCAGCCAGCCCTCGGCGCTCAGGTGCGGAACCGTGACGCGGGCCAGGGCGCTGCTGGCCGCGATGAAGGCAGCGGAAGCCAGGCGCGGCGGGGTGGTCAGCAGGGTTTCCACATGCGGCAGCAGCGGGGCCACCTCCCGCACGTAGCGTCGCCAGTGTGGGAACAGCGGGTGGCCCTGGGGCACCGGCAGCGGCAGGCTGCCGTACGGCGTGTGATGCACCCCCAGCCCGCCCGGAAGCGGTTGCAGGTTCAGCGGGTCGTTCTCGCCCAGCCGGGCCAGCAGCCTGCGCCAGACGCCCGGAAAGGTGAACAGGCTGGGGCCGGTGTCGAAGCTCAGGCCCGCGTGCCGCATTCTGCGCAGCTTGCCGCCCATCTCGCCGCGCTCGTAGACCGTGACTGCGTGACCGCGCTGGGCCAGCAGCGCCGCGAGGCTCAGGCCCGCCACGCCGCCGCCGACGATGCCGACAGACTCCGGTTTCCTGGATACGGAGTTCATCCTGGATACGGAGTTAATACAGCCCCCGCACCAGCAGGTACACCAGCTGCACCCCGCTGACCGCGCCCACAATCCAGGGCGTGGCGATGCTCAGCGGGTACAGCCGCGCCGCCTCGCCTGTGGTGGGGCGCGTCCACAGCCGCAGCGCCATGCCGCCGCAGACCAGCAGCAGGGTCACGGCACTCAGGCGGCTCAGCGGCCACAGCAGCGCCCCGGCCAGCACAAACCAGCCGAGCGCGTACAGCGCCGTGCCGCGCACCCCCAGCCAGACCGCCGTGGTGTTCAGCCCCGCCCTGCGGTCAGAGTCCACGTCCTGCGCGGCATCGAAGGCGTGCTTGCCCACCGAGTAGGCGCACAGGGCCAGCAGCGCCAGTGCAGGCAGGGGCCGCCCCAGCATCAACGCAGGCAGGGCCAGCGGCAGGGCGTAGGCCACGTTCGACAGGCCGTCGAGCAGGGGCCGAGCCTTGAAGCGCAGCGGCGGCAGGCTGTAGCCGGCAAACAGGGCGGCGCTCAGCAGCAGGGTGAGCAGGGCGACGGCGGGCAGCAGGAAGGCCAGGGCCAGCAGAAAGGGAACGTTCAGGGCCAGAATCCAGTTCAGCAGCGGCCTGCCCTCGGCGGCACCGAGGCGTGCGCCCTGCCAGCCGCCCTTGCGGGTGCTGAGCGCGTCCTCGGCCCCATCCGAGAGGTCGTTCAGGCCGTAGATCAGCAGGTTGTAGGGCAGCGTCAGGTACAGCAGCGTGAGCCAGAAGGCGGGCTGGAGCGTGTAGAGCTGCCCGCTCAGCCACAGGCCGGTGATGAGCACGCCCACGGTGTTGATCCACAGGGCCGGGCGAGAGACGCGCAGCAGCTGCCGGGGGCTGATGGCCCAGGCCGGTGACCACTGGCGGGCGAGAGAAGTTCCAGCCTCACCTGGCCTGATTGCAGCTGGCCTGATTCCAGCTGGCCTGATTGCAGCTGGTCTGACTCCAGATTGTCCGAGTTCCGGGCCGCCGCTCATCGGTGTTCAGCGTAACCGACCCAGAAGTGGGAGACCAGGGACAAGCGCCGCTCTGTACTCAGCGGTTCGCCCGGATCGCCCCCTCCAGCGCCGCGCCCTGGGCAGGGGTAAAGGCACCCTCGCCGCGCCAGTAGACTTTGCCCCGGCGGTCCACCAGCAGCACATAGATGGTGCGCTCCGTAGGGAGGTCCAGCGCTTTCAGGAACTTGGCCCGGTCAAGGTACAGCGTGATGGTGGCCTCTCTGGCCGATTTAGCGGGAATGCCCGCCCGCATGCCGCCGTCGATAAACAGGCTGAACAGCCCGTTGGTCTCGGTCAGCACCGGCAGCTCGTAGAAGTGCAGCCCCGCGTCGGCCCCTGTCAGGCGGCTGGCCGTGGCGGTCCAGGTGTCGATCAGGGTCTGGTGTTCGCGCAGGAAAGCCAGCGCCACGATGTTCAGGTCGCCCTCGAAGTCGGCGGGCAGGGTGTACCTGCGGCGCTCCAGATTCGAGCCGCTGACCACCGGAAACTGCACGGAGCTGTCACCATTCATATGGACCTCGCTGACGCTGGCCTGCGCTCCTCCTCGGGCCAGCAAAACCGCCGCAAACACCAGCGCGCCGCCAATGGCCCACGCCCATCTGGAGTTCATCTGGACCTCCCGTGTTCAGAATGTCGAAACCCGTTCCATATGAGTTTACGCTCTGAACAGGTCTGAACCCAATCGGTCAATGTCGGTGTGCAGAGTGTCAGACCGAGCTTCCAGGCACCAAGCGCCCAGACCTAAAACAGCCGCCATTTGTAAAACAGGAACGCCAGGAGGCCGCTCACACTGAACATCAGGGCCAGCACCACGGCGAACATGTAGGGGTGCGTCTGGAGCGGTATGGGCACGTTCATGCCGAACACGCCGGTAATAAGCGTGGGAATCGCCACCAGAATGGTCGTGACGGTCAGCAGCTTGACCACCTGATTGACGTTGTTGCTGATGACGCTGGCAAAGGTGCCGCTCATGCTGGTCAGGATGTTGCTGGCGATGCCCACCATCTCGATGGCCTGCAAATTCTCGATCAGCACGTCGTCGAGCAGGTCGGCGTCCTCCTCGTACATCTCCATGATGCGGTCACGCTTGACCCGTTCCATCATCAGCTCGTTGGCCTTGAGGGCGGTCATGAAATACACCAGGCTCTTTTCCAGTCTCAACAGTTCCAGCAGCTCCTTGTTCTGGGTGCTGGATTCCAGCCGGTCCTCGGTGCGGTCCACCTGCTTGTTGATCTGGCGCACGTCGATCAGGAAGCGCTGGGCGTTGCGCAGAAACAGTTGCAGCGTCAGGCGGTTCTTCTTGGCGGTGTGGACGGTCTTCATCAGGCCCGACACGATGTCGCGGATCACCGGGTTTTCCTGGGCGCACACGGTCACCAGGCAGTGGTCGGTGTGCATGATGCCCAGCGGCACGGTGTCGAAAGGAATGTCGGAGGCTTCGCCCAGGCGGTAGCTGGTCTGCATGATGATCAGCAGCTGCCCGTCTTCACGCTCGAAGCGGCTGCGTTCGTCGGGGTCGAGCGGGTAGCTGAGGTAATCGATCTCGATGCCGGTCTCGCGGCTGACAATCGCCAGTTCCTCGGCGCTGGGACGCTGAACGTCCACCCAGCAGCCGACGGTAAACCTGTCTACGATGTTCAGCTTGCCGCCGATGCTGCGGTAATAGGTCAGCACGCGGGTGGCCTGATGAAGCATTGCCTGATAAAGCATTGGCTGATAAAAAACAGCCGCCTGGGCAGGTTAGGTGAGCATGGGTAGAGCATGACGACCTCCGGGGATGATGGGGCGTGTGGCAGGGCGTTCATGGCCCAAACTGGGCGGTTCGGCTTCCGGTTTCACGTCATCACCTCCTGTCGGTGCGTCTTGCCTGGTGCGCCGCCTGGGGTGGGCCGGGCACAGCGCCGCCATGCTAGCGCCGGGGCTGAGGGTGGGGCAAGCCTGATATCATCCAGCATCCATACTTGCTCCCCAAATGATATTTGGTTTTCTCGAGGCCAACAGAAATGGAATTGGTAAATTGACCTCACAATTGCTAGGCGTCGAAAGGACTCCCATGTGGAGAACGTTGTCTGAAATAGTATATATTAGGACATATCTGATCTGCGTGTGCATGAAGAATTCACGTCGCCATGGAGGAATAGGTGTATTTAAAAGAATTTGTGGTTGAGAATGTTGGACCAATAGACAGTTTATGTGTTTCACTACCCTTCGATGAAACTAGCAAACCACATCCTACCGTGATTGTCGGTAAAAATGGCTCTGGAAAAAGTATTCTTCTTTCCTTATTTGCAGATGCGTTTGTACTGTTTGGTATGCAGAAATATGATGATGTTGCTGAAACCGATAATACTGGCTCGAAAAAGTATTTTCGTATTAACGGTGCTACCAACCAAAGTGCCAAAATGCCTTTTGGGTTTGCTATTATGGATTTCTCGCACACTGAAGATGGCGTGGAAACACACTATTTCTATCATGAAAAATCCGGTTCAATAAATCCTTCCATTGTAACTAGTAAGTATGAAGGAAGGTTCGTTGGTGGATATGCTTGGCCCGAAGAAGGTAATTCAAAATTTGTAACGCAAGACGATGCTGCAATTGGGGATATCTTTCAGAATGAAGTGTTCACCTTCTTTTCTGCTGGGAGATATGAGACACCTCATTGGTTCAATAGTCCAGGTGGTAACGAGGACATTGTCTTTAGGGAATATGGAAGGTTCGCTAATAAGCTAAACAAACCAATTTTTGTTGAGAGGGCAATGGAATTAAATAAGTCGTATTTGATTAACGTTATTTTTGATAGTCTTGTCGAGTTAGAGTATGCTCCTAATGAAGATGGAGGCTTGGGGTGGAAGCTTACAAATGACGATACACAACGATTGTTTTACTTAAGGAATGCAAGAGATAATATGAATGCTATCTTGAGGATGGTATTTGGCGGTAAAGATGTAAAGTTTGAGTTAAAAAGCAGAATACACTCATCCAGTAGGATTAGCGTCGTAGATAAATTATCACGAGAGATACTAGCTCCAAGTTTAGATCATTTGTCAACTGGACAGTCACTACTCCTAAGCATTTTTCTCACGGTGTTGAGGTATGCAGATGCTAACGACCTATCTAAATCTATAGATTTACAATCTATAAAAGGGATTGTTCTTATTGATGAAATTGATGCCCATCTTCATTCCGATCTACTTTACAATCAATTGCCAGAACTTATAGCGTTGTTTCCTCAAGTGCAATTCATAGTTTCCTGTCACTCACCCATGTTTCTTCTTGGCATGGAAAGAAAATTTGGGGAAGGGTTCAAGATTTTAGAAATGCCAGAAGGTGTTTTCATTGGTGCGGAGAGGTATCAGGAATTTACACAATCTTTTGAATATTATTCAAAAACAAAACAATTTGAAGAAGAGATTATTAAGGTGATCAATCAATCATCCAAGCCAATGCTACTTTTAGAAGGTCAGACTGATGAAAAGTATGTTAAAAACGGCATTAAAGTTACTAAATAGAGAGGATATACTAGACAGAGTCGAGATAAGATCTGTTGGCACAAGAGTTGATAATAAACCGACGGGTTCAGGTACTTCAGGTTTGGATGCTGTTAGAAAGGCGTTCAACAAGAATTTGAGTATAGCAGACAGAAAGATCGTGTTGTTGTACGATTGCGACGCAATAAATATTACAAATGTAGATGAAGGTCGAATGCTTATCAGACGATTACAGAAAAATGAAAATAACATAAAAAATAAAGGTGGCATTGAAAATTTATTCGATACATCATTGATCACGGAAGAATACTATCAAGTCAAAACTGAAGATAGAAGTGATGGGGGGTGAAGTACAAATAACTTATCTACTAAAAACTAAATTATGTGATTACATTTGTAGTGAGCGAGAAATTTCATCAGATTTTGCAAATTTTGACCAAATTGTTACATTACTAGAAAATCTATTAGCTTAAAAAATTAAACTGAAAGCTAATACAAGGCATAACTGTTTATCTATTTGTAAAAATCAGACTTTTATATATAATACCTCCAAATACCTCATATTAGCTTCAAATACACTGTCTACTCCCCCAGCGCTGCCGCTATAAACCCGGCAAACGGCGGGCTGGGGCGCATCGGCCTGCTCTTAAACTCCGGGTGGGCCTGCATCGCCACGAAAAACGGATGTCCCTCCAGCTCGATGCTCTCGACCAGGCCCGCGCCGCGCCCCAACATGCCAGGAGTCACGCCCGAAATGATGAGACCTGCGGCCTGAAGCTGCCCCACGTACACCGGGTTGACCTCGTAGCGGTGGCGGTGGCGCTCCATGACCGTGCCGCCCGTGGGCACGCCGTACAGCCCGGCAATCCGGGTTCCGGCTTCCAGCCGCATGGGCCAGTCGCCCAGGCGCATGGTGCCGCCCATGTCAGGCGTTTCGAGCTGCTCGGGCATCAGGTCGATCAGCTTGTGCGGCGCGTAGCCGTCGAACTCGGTGCTGTTGGCTCCGCCCAGGCCCACCACATGCCGGGCGTACTCGATCACCGCGATCTGCATGCCCAGGCAGATGCCCAGGTACGGCACCGCGTGGGTGCGGGCATACTGCGCGGCCCGGATCTTGCCCTCGATGCCGCGTATGCC
>JANXWI010000160.1 GCA_025351205.1 Deinococcus sp. | reverse complement strand
GCGATCAGGTTGTCGCGGTTCATGGCGACGGTGTCGGTGCCGTGCAGGAAACCCAGGTTGCGGGCGTCCAGGGCCGAGGTGCTGACCTTCGCCGTGCCGATCAGCTCAAAGGCGCGCTGCACGGCGGGCAGCATCAGCGCCCCGTTCTGCTGCGCGGGCAACAGCTGATCGGTGAAGCGCAGCAGCATTTCCTTGGTGCCGCCGCCGCCGGGAATCAGGCCCACGCCCACTTCCACCAGGCCGGTGTACAGCTCGGCGCTCGCCACCACATGATCGGCGTGCAGCAGCATCTCGCAGCCGCCGCCCAGCGCCAGGCCGAACGGGGCCGCCACGACCGGGTGCGGGCTGAAGCGCAGCGATGTGGTGGCCGTCTGGAAAGCCTTGATGGCCGTGTCCAGTTCGTCCCACTCTTCATCCTGCGCCTGACTCAGCACCAGCGGCAGGTTCGCGCCCGCCGAGAAGTTCTCGCCCTGGTTGCCCACCACGAAGCCCGCGTAGCCCATGCTCGCCACGGCTTTGTGCGCGTCCTCGATGATCCGCAGCTGGTCTTCGCCCAGCGCGTTCATCTTGACGTGCCACTCGGCCAGCAGCACCCCGTCGCCCAGGTCGAGCAGGCTGGCCCCGGCACGTTTCTTGATGACCTTGCTGGCGTCTTTTTTCAGATCGGTCAGGATCAGGTATGGCGCGGCGTAGTGGATTGGCTGGCCTTCCGGCGTGACGATCTCGCCTTCCGTGTAGAAATTCGCCCGCCCGCTGGACTTCATGGCGGCCAGCAGCGGCGGCAGCTCTCTGCCCTCGGCCTCCAGATTGGCAATGACGGTCTGCACGCCCAGCGTGTCCATCGTCTCGAACGGCCCCTGCTCCCAGCCGAAGCCCCATTTCAGCGCGCTGTCGATGTCGGTCAGGCGGCCTGACACGTGCCCGGCCATCCTGGCGGCGTACCAGAAGCCGTCATTCATCACGCCGCGCAGGAAATCGCCCTCCTTACCCTCCAGCGTGTAGAGCGCCTGCACGCGTTTGGCGAGCGGCTGGCCCTTGATGGCCTCCACCGCGTCCACCTTGACCTTGCCCTGGTCCTCGTATTCGTAGGTGTCCAGGTTCAGGTTCAGAATCACGGTCTTGCCTTTGGCGTCTTTGGTCTTCTTGTAAAAGCCGCTGCCGGTCTTGTCGCCCAACCACTTTTTGTCCTCGACCAGCGTGCGGAACGGCTGCGTGAGCGTGAAGTCTTCATCGGCGGGCGTGGCGGCCCCGAGGTCATTGGCGACGTGGTAGATGATGTCCAGGCCGCTCAGATCGGCGGTGCGGAAGGTGGCCGAGGAGGCGCGGCCCAGCACCGGCCCGGTGAGCTGGTCGGCCTGGGCGGGCGTCAGGCCGTACTTTTCGATGTAGTGCATGGCCCGCACGATGCCGTACACGCCGATGCGGTTGGCGACGAAGCCCGGCACGTCGTTGGCCACGACCACGCCCTTGCCCAGCACCGTGTCGGCGAAGTGGCTGAAAGCTTCGATAACTTCAGGGGCGGTTTTCGGGGTAGGAATCACTTCCAGCAGGTGCAGGTAACGCGGCGGGTTGAAGAAGTGCGCGCCCACAAAGCGGCGCTGGAACTCCTCGCCCCGCCCCTCGATCTGAAGGTGCATGGGAATGCCGCTGGAATTGCTGGAGATGATGGCGGTCTTCTTGGCGACCTTCTCGACGCGCTCCCACAGGTCACGCTTGGCGGGCAGCTTCTCGATGATCGCCTCCAGAATCCAGTCGGCGTCTTTCAGCTTACCCAGGTCGTCTTCCAGGTTGCCCACGGTGATCAGCGCGGCGCGGGAGGCGTCCATGAAGGCGGCGGGGCGGGCCTTGAGGGCGCGCGCGACGCCCCCTTTGGCCGCCGCATTCCGGTCAGGGTTGGCTGCGCCATCCGGGCCGGGCAGCACGATGTCGAGCAGCAGAACGGGAATGCCGGCGTTGGCGAGTTGCGCGGCGATGGCCGCGCCCATCACGCCCGCGCCGATGACGGCAGCTTTCTGTATTTTTGCTGTACGACTCTGCGCCGTGGCTGTCTGCATGGAACCTTCGGTGACTGTCTGCATGGAACCTCCGGTGTTGATGTTCGTATTCTGTAACTGCTCAGCGGGTGAAGTCAGGCATGATAACATCGCCTCGAAAAATGCTAACGAGTCCATGCCAGACATTCAATCCTTGCTTGTGGCAGGTCGAGATGTAGCTCCGGATTCGGGCGAAGTGCTGGCCACCTTCCTCA
>JANXWI010000081.1 GCA_025351205.1 Deinococcus sp. | reverse complement strand
GGGCCACTCTGCATGGCCTCCTCGATGCCGTTCTGGGCGGGCTTCACAAACTCACGGGGCACGGTGCCGCCGACCACGGCGTTCTCGAAGACGAAGCCGCTGCCCGGTGGAAGAGGCTCGGCCTTGATCTTGACGTGGCCGAACTGACCGCGCCCGCCCGACTGGCGAACGAACTTGCCTTCCACATCCACGGCCTTGGTGATGGTCTCGCGGTAAGCCACCTGCGGCGCACCGACGTTGGCCTCGACCTTGTACTCGCGGCGCAGGCGGTCCACCAGAATCTCCAGGTGCAGCTCGCCCATGCCCGCAATGGTGGTCTGGCCGCTTTCCTGGTCGGATTCCACCCGGAAGGTGGGGTCTTCTTCGGCGAGGCGTTGCAGGCCCACGCCCATCTTGTCCTGGTCGGCCTTGGTCTTGGGTTCGATGGCCAGCTTGATCACAGGCTCCGGCACGTCGATGCTCTCCAGCAGCACCTTTTCGTCACCGTCGCCGATCAGGGTGTTGCCGGTTCCGGCGTCTTTCAGGCCGATGACCGCGCCCAGTTCACCGGCACGCAGCTCGGTCACGTCCTCGCGGCTGTTGGCGTGCATCCGCAGCAGACGGCCCACGCGCTCGCGCTTGCCCTTGCTGGCGTTGAACACATACGAACCGCTGCTCAGGGTGCCCGAGTAGATGCGAACGAAGGTCAGGCGGCCCACGTAGGGGTCGGCCATGATTTTGAACGCGAGTGCGGCCAGCTTGCCGTCGGGGTCGGCGGGGAAGTCGCGGGTGTCTTCGGTGTCCTCGATCTTGCCCCGGATGGCCGGAACCTCCAGCGGGCTGGGCAGGTAGTCCACCACGGCGTCGAGCAGCAGCTGAACGCCCTTGTTCTTCAGCGCCGAGCCGCAAAGAACGGGGAAGATGCGCTTCTCGACGGTTCCCTTGCGCAGCGCCAGCACCATCTCCTCGACGGTGGGGTCCTCGCCTTCCAGGAACTTCATCATCACCGCTTCGTCCACCTCGGCGGCGGCCTCGATGAGCTGGGCGCGCATCTCGCGCACCTTGTCCATGTACTGCTCGGGAATCTCGGACACCGTGATGTCGTCGCCCAGGTCGTTGTTGTAGGTGTGGGCCTTCATGCGCACCAGATCGATGATGCCCTTGAAGTCGCCCTCCTGGCCCATCGGGTACTGGATCGGGGCCGGAATGGCGCCCAGACGCTCGCGGATGTCACTCAGCACCAGTTCGAAGCTGGCGCCGGTCTTGTCCATCTTGTTGGAAAAGGCGATGCGCGGCACACCGTAGCGGTCCGCCTGACGCCACACCGTTTCACTCTGCGGCTCGACGCCCTGAGAGGAGTCGAACACCGCCACCGCGCCGTCCAGCACGCGCATGCTGCGCTCGACCTCGATGGTGAAGTCCACGTGGCCGGGCGTGTCGATGATGTTCACGGTGTACTCTTCACCGCTGGCCGAGTGCTTCCACTTGGCGGTGGTGGCCGCCGCCGTGATGGTGATGCCGCGCTCGCGCTCCTGCTCCATCCAGTCCATGGTGGCCGCGCCGTCGTGGACCTCGCCGATGTTGTGGGTGCGCCCGGTGTAGTACAGGATGCGCTCGGTGGTGGTGGTCTTGCCCGCGTCGATGTGGGCGGCAATACCGATATTTCGGAAGTGGGTGAGGTAGCTCGTGGCTTTGGTGGTCATTTCTTCTCCTCAGACCTGGAGCGCCTTGGCAGCACCCTGGGTTTGGATGTACAACTGCAACCCTGTCAATATACCGGTTCGCGCAGTCCCTGAAGGTGCCGGGAAGGTCAAACCGCCCGCACCTCAAGGACGAAGGACAGCGGCGCACGGCCCCTGTCCAGATCGTTCTTCAGATTCGCAGGGAACCTTCAGGCGTATGTCAGTGGCTGTTTACCAGCGGTAGTGGGCGTAGGCGCGGTTGGCTTCCGCCATGCGCTCGACGTCGTCCTTCTTCTTGATCGCGCCGCCGCGCCCCTGGGCCGCGTCCATGATCTCTCCGGCGATGCGCTCCATGGCGGTGCGCTCCGGGCGGCTGTCGGCGGCGGCGGTCATCCAGCGCAGCGTCAGGCTCTGCACGCGGCGGGGGGTCACCTCGACGGGCACCTGGTAGGTACTGCCACCCACGCGGCGGCTGCGAACCTCCACGCGCGGCTTGATGTTGTCGAAGGCCTGCTTGAAGACCTTCAGCGGCTCCTGACCGGTGCGTTCCTGAACCAGGGCGCAGGCCCCGTAAAAGATGCGGCTGGCGATGTTCTTCTTGCCGTCTTCCATGATGCGGTTGATGATCGCACTGACCAGCACGTCCTGATAGACGAGGTCGGGAATAAGCTGACGGACTTCTGCTCTGCGGCGTCTTGCCATGTGTGCCTCTCTATCTCACCCACCGTGTTTACCCAGGGCGAGAGAATCTTCTCGGGCGTCTCAGAGTGGAGATAAGCGCCCAATACTGCATCGGGTGAATGCTGCGTAATCGGAAGGTCTCCTTGGAGACCCGAGCGGAGCGAGAAACCGCAGACCAGGAAAGTTGGGAGTGGAGTGATTGAAGTGCTTTCCTTCAAGCATGGAACGGACAGCTTTCCGATTCCACCACGACTTGACCAGACCTTCGGCGTCTCCCGCCTGCTCAAACGTAAATCAGTACATCGGCCTCACCTCCGGGGGTTCTTCTGCTGAAGAAGTGGCCCCGGAAGCTGCGGGGACTTACTTCTTCTTGCCAGCGGCGGCGGGTGCTGCGCCTGCCTTGGGCTTCTTGGTGCCGTACTTGCTGCGGCTCTTGTTGCGGTTCTTGACGCCCTGGGTGTCGAGCGAACCACGAACGATGTGGTAGCGCACGCCTGGCAGGTCCTTCACACGTCCGCCACGGATCAGCACGACGCTGTGTTCCTGGAGATTGTGTCCCTCGCCGGGGATGTAGGCCGTGACCTCGAACCCGCTGGTCAGGCGCACACGGGCGATCTTGCGCAGCGCCGAGTTGGGCTTCTTGGGGGTGGTGGTCTTGACCACGGTGCAGACACCACGGCGAAAGGGGCTTCCCTTGAGCGCGGGAACCTTGCTCTTCTTCTGGAGCGTGGTGCGCCCCTTGCGGAGCAGTTGTTGGGTGGTGGGCAGTGCAATCACTCCTTCGGTGCGGATGGTTTCCCTCTGGCTCGTGCCAGTCGGGGGTGGTACGGTGCCTCCGGGCACGTGAGCAGCATGTCCACGCGGCCCGGAAGCGGAGCGAGAAACTGAGCGGCTGCAACCTTGCCGGGCAGTTTCCAACCCTGACATGGTACTCGCTCGGGCAGGGAGGCGCAAGCCGCAGACGCGCCGCCGTGACCCTCCGACCTGAGAATGGACCCCTGACCCGAACGTGAAGGCTGCCGGGTGCATGGTGCCCGTTTCACACTTTCTCTCACGTTGTCTCACGCACCAACAGGTATGTATGAGACACAGGTTTGAAATGAAAATGCCTTGAATTTCGAATGTCCTGAGGAGGAGCCGCCTTGCTGAAGATCGTCTGGCACGGAAACGTCTGGCAGGGAAATGTCTGGCAAGGAAATAGGGTGCCCTGGAAAACGCTGCTGCTTGCCCTGCTGCTGTCTGGACTGCTCACCGGAACTGCCTGGGCAGCCACTTTCGGCAACTACGTCTACACCGTTCCGGCGGGCTGGACGCAGGCCAGACAGGGCACGTCGCTGGTGCTGACCCCGCCCGGACTGGCCGCAGGTGAACGCGTGACCGTTCTTCTGACCGCTGGAGCCACCTTAGGAACCACACGACAGGGCGACCTGAACACCTGGTTTGCCGCGCAGATGCGTGGGTACAACGCGGGCGCGAAGATCGTGACCCAGACGCCGATCCAGGCCCAGACCGACGACAACGGACAGCAGCTGCTCGCCTCGGTGGCCGTGGTACAGACGGGCGGTGTCAGCGAGTGGCGCTTCTTTATCGCCGCGCGTCCGGGGGACCGGGCCGAGATGCTGGTCATCACCACGTCCAGCTATGAGGTGTTCACGGCCCGTCAGAACGAACTGAGCGCCTTCAGCGACAAACTCGATTTCGCCAATGCCGGGAGTGGCCCAGTCAGCAATCCAGTCGGCAACCCAGCCAGCAACCCGGTCAGCAATCCAGCCAACAGCCCAGCCACTGCGAAAGGCAAAGTTCCTGTTCCGCCCGCTTCCACGCCTCCGACGACAACCCTGCCGACGCCGCCAACAACGCAGCCGCCTGTCAGAACACCTGCCACCGGCACGCTTCCCGCCGTGCCCGTGCCCAACCTGACGCAGCTGGCAGCGGCGGGCCTGGACCCGGAACAGCAGCCGATTCCCGACGAGTTCCGCTGTTACCTGTCATACGACAGCGCCGACTACTCCAGGCCCGCCTTCGTGCTCCAGATTCTGCCGGGCAACCGCTACCGTGCCCCCGGCGGCGAGGGGGGTTACAGGATGGTCCAGACGAGCGGCAGCTCGCTGAAATACCTGCGCTGGCAGGGCGGACCACTCGGGGGCACTGACGACGCTTTTCTGCTGTTTGACCGCCGCTACGGGCAGAGTATCCAGCTGGACGGGGTGGGCAAGGACGAGCGGCGGCTGTACTGCCACCAGCGCGGCGGGGCCGAGAGCCACGCGCTCGTCAGGTTCCGGCGCGCCGATCCGCAGGTGGGGGCCTATTCCTGCCGAAGCACCGACGGCAAAAACACCGACCTGGGCACGCTGGAGCTGCTCTCAGGGCGAACTTACCGTTACAGGGGCGGGACGGGCCGCTACACCGTGAACATCCTGGGCAAGCAGGGCGACAGTTTCAGCGGCGTGGATTTCGTGGGCGGGCCGCTGGACGACACCTACTCGCCGTATTCCGAGGACGACCTGGGCGAGCGCCGTTTCAGCGGCCTTCCGAGCAGAAATGCCCAGTGCAACGTGGTCGCAAAGCCCATCACCGAGCCGAAGTTCGGCCCCGGCAAGGCCCCGGCTCCCCCGGCGGGCGCGGGCGGGCTGGTCGGGGCGTACGCGTACTACGTCCAGAACTTTTATCCGAGCGCCGGTCTGAACCACTACTTTTACATCTTCTTCAAGAACGGCTACGTCTTCACGGGCGACCCGGACACCTCGCTGGCCGACGCCGACTGCGCCAGAACGCTGCCGAGCGGATGGCCGCTGTGTCAGGTCTACAGGCTGGGAAGCGGCGCGATCACCATCGGGACAGACAAGCCCGCGAAGTGGGCAAAGACCGCTGCGGGCTACACCCTGGACGGCAGCACGCTCAGTCCGGTGAAGCCGCTGGGCGAGCTGAAGCTGGCGGGCCAGTACAAGTCGGTGAGCAGTTTCATGGCCATGGTCGGCACTGGCGGCGGCCTGTTCGAGGACCTCCTGACCTTCCGCAGAGACGGCAGCTTCAGCAGGCAGCACAGTGGCGGCGTCTCGCTCACCACCACCAGCGACGGCAGCCCGTCCGGCGACGTCACGGGCGGCGTGTACAGCAGCACGGACCGCCGCAACTCGGGCACTTACAGCCTGTCGGGCAACACCCTGACGCTGAGCTACGGCGACGGGCGCACCGAGCGGATGTTCGCCTTTCTGCCCGGCAACAAACCGGACCTGGAATGGCTGTACCTGGGCGGCAGCAACTACTTTCTGGAGAAGCCCGGCCAGAAGTAGGCGGACCTGTGCTGGGTCTCCGGGGTGTACGTCACTGGCTCAGCGGTACTCTGGACGTACCCCAGGGCTACCGTAAAGTCCGAATCCTCCATGCGTTCTGAAAAGCTGTTCAGTAAGCGAGGCAGAAAATCTTGGCCGTCCATCGGCCTGTTACTGGCCCGGCCTGATCTCCAACGTTTCATCTGACAAGAAATTGGACGATCAGTCCCGACTTTGCGGTGGCCCTGACGTACCCCCGGCCTTCACCACACGCCCGCTTCCCTGCCGCTAGACTGCCGTGTGACCAGTTCTGCCGCTCAGCCGACAGTTTCGGCCCTGCTCGCCCGCGCCGCCCAGCTCAGTCTGGCCACCGGCGTGGCCGTGTTCGGCATCAAGCTGGCAGGCTACGTTTTGACCGGTTCGGTGGGCCTGCTGAGCGACGCGCTGGAGAGCACGGTGAACGTGGCCGCCGCCCTGCTGCTGATGCTCACCCTGCGCTTCTCGGCCCGCCCCGCCGACGACGAACACCCCTACGGCCACGCCAAGGCCGAGTACCTGTCGAGCTTCTCCGAGGGGCTGCTGATCGGCATTGCGGGCGTGCTGATCATCCAGACCAGCGTGCTGCGGCTGCTGCACCCCAAACCCGTCGAGGCGAGTGCCCTGGGCCTGGGCCTGACGGTGGTGGCCAGCGTGATCAACCTGCTGGTGGGCCTGCACCTGTCGCGGCAGGGGCGGCAGCTGCACTCGCCCGCCCTGCTGGCCGACGGGCAACACGTCCTGTCGGATGTCTGGAGCAGCGGCCTGGTGCTGGCCGGCGTGCTGCTGGCGATTGCCACCGGCTGGAACTGGCTCGACCCCCTGATTGGCCTGCTGGTGGCGCTGCTGGTGCTGCGGGTCGGCTGGCGGGTGCTGCGCGGCGCGGTGGGCGGCCTGCTCGACGAGCGCCTGTCTGGAGAGGAGATCGCCCGCCTTAGGGAGGCGATTGACCGTCACCGCGCCGCGTTTCTGGAGGTCCACGACCTGCGGACCCGGCGGGCCGGGCGCGACACCTTCGTCGATTTTCACCTGATCCTGCCGTCGGACATGCCGCTTCATCAGGCCCACGACATCTGCGACAAAATTGAGGACGACCTGATGGAAGCCCTGCCGGGCCTGGGCGTGACCATTCACATCGAGCCGGAATACCTGGCCCACAGCGGCACGCACCCCAGGGTGACCGACATCCGGATGCACTGAAGCCAGGATGCACCTTGACGGAGTTCTAGAGCATTCGTCCGAATTCCGGTACGAGAGAACCATACTCTCGTCCCTCCATTCTCCCAACTGCTCACCAAATTTACTCCCTCCGGTCTGTCAAAATAAGAAGGCTATTTTGACAAATGCTCTATGCCGTGTTCTGGGCCGTCCCTGATTTCATGTCTCTGATGACCTTCACGAGATCAATCGGGTACCGGCCCTGACGGAACTGGCCGGATATCCTGGAAGCATGACCTCCAAGCTGCCCGCCGCCAACGACCCCGCCCAGGTGGAGCGTCAATACGCCACCGACCAGCATTTGCAGACGCGAATCGACACGCAGCGGCGCTACAGCGTGGGCCGAGAGCTGGAAGCCGAGGTTGACAGGCTGCTGGCCCTGGACGGCTCCGAGGCGCTGCTGGACGTGGGCAGCGGGCCGGGTCACTTTCCGGGGCGGCTGGCAGCCGGGGGGCATTCGGGACAGCTGGTGGGCGCAGACCTGTCGGGCGGCATGGTGCAGAAGGCGCGGGCCAGTTTTGGCGGCGTGGAGTTCGTGCAGGCGGGCGCGGACGCCCTGCCCTTTCCGGACGCCACGTTCGACGTGCTGACGGCCCGGCACATGCTGTACCACGTTCCAAGCGTGCCCGCCGCCCTCGAAGAGTTCCGGAGGGTGCTGAAACCGGGCGGGCGATTTCTGGCGGTGACGAATGCCGCGCGGTACATGCCGGAGCTGTGGGACGCTGTGGACGAGGCGGCCACACTTGAAGCCACCCTGATTCCACTGACCCAGATCAGGGGTGGTGTGGCCGCCGCCTTCTCGGAAGCCAACGGCGAAGCGTGGGTACAGGACGCCTTCGGGAACGCGCAACCCGCTGTGCTGGACAACGCGCTGATGTTCCCGGCCCCGGAACCCGTGCTGGCCTACCTGGAATCGCATTCGGCGTGGCTGGCGCTGGACGAGACAGAGAAGCGTAGGGGCCGCGCCGCGCTGAACGAGGTGCTGGCGCAGAGGTTCCGCGCAGGCCCCTGGACGGTTTCCAAACGCACCGTCTTCATCACAGCCGCTCGTTAACCCCCGATCAGCCCCAGCTGCGGCAGGTCGCCGAAATCGCCCGGCACGAACAGGCTGCCCTCGGTCACGCCCTGGCCCGCAGGAGCGTCGGGGCTGGCGACA
>JANXWI010000032.1 GCA_025351205.1 Deinococcus sp. | reverse complement strand
GGGCGGCGTGCGAATCGCCACCCCTGCACCACCTCTGATTGAACTGGACGTCACTCAGTCATCTTCCGTCATCACCCGGTTGTGGCTGGACCGGGGCAATCTGTGTGTGGCGGCGCAGGACCAACTCTTCGACGCGCAGGGACAGCACAGAGGCCAGACGGTCACGACCACCCGCTACGCCCTGCCCAGTCTGAAGAGGACCACGACCACCACCTATCCGCTCGCGTCAGGACGCAAGGAGGCCGACTGCATGCGTGTTCGCCGCTCGGATTAGGGCCGCGACTCTACAGTTCCTCTGCCTCGGAAATTTCAAGTACCTTGCCCCGCCAGCCTCGCCACTCAACCTCTCCCACCGGCTCGGCCAGCAGCGTCACCTCCGAGAGCAGCCACATGGTCGGGCTGCCTGGCTGATCCAGCAAACGCAGCCGCTCGCCCGTCTGCACCACCACGCCGCTGGCGGGCAGCACGGGGCGGCGACCCAGCCCGCGCACGCTGAGCAGCAACCACCGGCCCAGCGGCACCACGTCCGCGATGGTGGCCTGAAGCGGACGCTCGTTCATGCCCCTATGGAAGCACACTTTGGTAAGCACACTGTGCCCGTTACCGTAGCCTTTCTCCCAGCGAATCTCAGCAAGCTGCGGCAAAATGGCGGCACATGCGCCTGACCCTCCTCGGCTCGACTGGTTCCATCGGCACGCAGACCCTCGACGTGGCGAGGGAGCGCGGTTACGCGGTGGCGGCGCTGGCGGCGGGGCGCAACCTCGATCTGCTCGAAGCCCAGGTGCGCGAGTTCCGGCCAGAACTGGTGAGCGTGGCCCCGGAGGTGCTGCACGAGGCCCGCGCCAGACTGACCGGCGTGAAGGTGATCGCCGACGCCTGCGAGGTGGCCGCGCTGAGCGCCGACGTGACGGTCAACGCCATGAGCGGCCTGATCGGGCTGGCCCCGACCAGAGCTGCCCTGGAGGCGGGCCGCAGCGTGGCGCTGGCGACCAAGGAGGCGATGGTCACGGCGGGCCTGCTGATCTGGGAAGCGGCGGCGGCGGGTGGCGGGCGGCTGGTGCCCATCGACTCGGAACACACCGGCATCTATCAGTGCCTGGTGGGCGAGAGCGTGCATGACGTGGCCGAGCTGATTCTGACCGCTTCCGGCGGCCCCTTCCGCGACGGGCCAGCCGACCTGAGCTTTGTTACCCCGGCCCAGGCCCTGAAGCATCCCACCTGGGACATGGGCCGCAAGATTTCCATCGACAGCGCCACGCTGTTGAACAAGGGCCTGGAGGTGCTGGAGTGCGCCAGCCTGTACGGCGTGCCGCTGTCACAGGTGCGCGTGACGGTGCATCCGCAGAGCGTGGTACACGCGCTGATCCGCTTCTGTGACGGCTCCCTGAAGGCCAACCTGGGGCCGACCGACATGCGCCTGGCGATTGCCTACGCGCTGGACGCCGCGCCCACGGGCATGCAGGCCCCCGGCCAGCCGGGCAGCGTGCGGCGCGGGCCGGAGGTGGCCGGGCATCTGGCCTGGCCCCTGAGCGGAAATTGGGAGTTCCGCGCACCCGACCTGAAGCGCTTTCCGGCGCTGGCCCAGGCCTACCGGGCGGGCGAGCTGGGCGGCGTGGCCCCGGCGGCCCTGAACGCCGCCGACGAGGTGGCGGTAGGGGCGTTTCTGGAAGGGCGGCTGGGATTTCTGGGCATTGCCCGCGTGATCGAGGCCGTGCTGGACGAGGTTTCGCAGGACACATTGAGCTGGGAGAGCATCGCCAGCACCGACCACTGGGCACGGCGGCGCTCGGAAGAACTGATCTCGCAGGCAGCAGTCTCACAGGCAGGAGTGAACCCATGAACTTTTTTCAGTCCATCGCACAGGCCCTCACGCCGCAGGGCATCCTCTGGACACTCCTGATCATCACGCTCGCCACCTTCATGCACGAACTGGCGCACTACTGGGGCGCGAGGGCGCAGGGCGTGGCGGTCAAGAGCTTCAGCGTGGGCATGGGGCCGATTCTGCTTCGCAGGCAGTGGCGCGGCACCGAGTGGAGGCTGTCGGCGCTGCCCATCGGCGGCTACGTGGAAATAGACGGCATGGCCCCCGACACCCTGCCGGGTGGCCGGATGGACAGTGCCAAGCACGGCTTCGCCCGCCTGCCCGCCTGGGGCAAGGTCGCCATTCTGCTGGCTGGCCCGCTCATGAACCTGCTGCTGGCGTACCTGCTGCTGGGCGGCAACTTCTGGGCCAACGGCGTGCCCAGGGAGCTGAACACCCGCGCAGTGATCGGGCAGGTGGTCGTCGGCTCGAAGGCAGAGACCCTGGGATTCAAGGCGGGCGACGTGGTGACCGCCATCGACGGCCAGCCCGTCAATGTCCAGCGGGACCCGGCGCAGGCCGACAACGACAGCGTGCGTAAAGCGTTGTCTGTCGCCGGACCACACACGTTTACCGTGAATGACAAGGCCGGAAACCGGACCATTCCCTTTACCTGGAAGCCGACTGACAACGGCAAACGGGCCATCCTGGGTATCGCCTATTCTCCAGATGTGCAGATCACCCGCGTCGGTCTGGGCGGGGCGCTGGCCGAGTCTGGCCGCACCATCGTGAACGCCGTGCCACAGGTGCTCAAGGCGTTCGGGAACCTGTTCAGCCGCTTCTTCACCCTCAATTTCAGCCGCGATCAGGGGGTGGCCGGGCCGGTGGGCACGAGCGAAATCGTTTCGCAGGCCGCCAAACTGGGCGGCTGGGCGCTGGTGCTGATCGGCGCGACCATCAACCTGTCGCTGGGCTTCTTCAACCTGCTGCCCATTCCGGGTCTGGACGGCGGGCGCATCCTGCTAGTGCTGGTGGGCGCACTGCGCGGGCGACCCCTGACCTTTGCCCAGGAAAGCAGCATCACCACCGCCGGATTCGCGCTGGTGATGCTGCTGTCGCTGTTCGTGGTGATCAGGGACCTGAGCCGGTTTTTCTAAAGATAGGTCAAGGGCAGGTGCAGTGCGGGAACACGTTCTGGACGGGGCAGAGACAGAGGCTCATACGCTGATGGCCTCAAGGAGACAGAACGGCGAGCTGGTCGCGTGCAGTACAGGCTTCCCGAAACCGGAGCATTCCAGCAGCGAAGTGAACTCGGGAAGCGTGCGTTCCCGCCCAGTCAGGTTCACCATCATGTTGATGTCTGAAAGGTAGGTGGCCGGATTGATTGGCCTGTCCGGCTGGTCCAGCACCCGCTCGATCACCAGGAGCCGTTTCCCGGCAGCAATGGCCGCCCGGATGTTCGCCAGGATGCCCAGGCAGCGCTCGTCGTCCCAGTCGTGCAGGATCAGCGACAGGGTGTACACGTCGCTGCCGGACGGAACCGCCTGGAAAAAGCTGCCCGCCTTGACCTGGACTCTGTCTGCAACGTCGGCGAGGGTGCGGGCGGCCCCGGCCACTACCGCCTCCTGATCGAAGAGTATTCCGCGCACCTCCGGGTTGGCCTGCAAGATGGCCGCCAGCAGCGCCCCGTTGCCCCCGCCGACGTCAACGACGAGGTCAGCAGCGGCAAAATCGTAGGCGGCGACCACCGCCGCCTGACGGTCATCGGGACCGTGCTGCATGAACTGATCGAACAGCTCCGCCTCGTCCGGATGAAGCTTCAGGTACTCGAATTTCGGCGTCCCGTACGCTGACTCGAAGGCGGACCCGCCAGTGCGAACCGCGTCTTCCAAGTGGACCCAGCCGCCCCAGACATGAGGCGTCGCCCAGTAGCGGGCAGCGTGATACAAGGTCGGCGTAGCCTGTCGCCGCAGGCAGTCGGAGCGAGCGGTCTGCATGACCACGCCCTCAGCGTCCACCTCGAAGATGCCGAACGCGGCCAGCGCCCGGCACAACCGCAGCAGCATCGCGGGGTCGGCGTCTGCCTTCAGGGCCAGGACCGTCACAGGCTGAGGGCCATTCCCCAGGTGATCCGCCAGGTCCAGGGCCACCGCGACCTGAATCATTCTGGAGAGCTGGAAGCCCCTGGTCAGCAGGGCCATGTCGGCAAAAGCTGGACTGCCGCTCGCTGAACTGGACATGTCATCTCCTCGCGCCCGAATGAGAGACTGGCCCCTGAGACTCCATGCCTTCTGGGCGACGCGGCAAGTCTATGGCGTTTGGAAAAGTGTACTCCGGCAGGGCGGGCGGGCCGACGCTCGACTGCCAGAATGCGTCTCAGACATTAAAAAATTGGCCGAGTGGAGTTGAAGCCGCGAGAGGTATACGGCGTGAGGCCCTGACAGTGAACGTGGGCGAAATCGGTTCTCAGCCGCTATAGTTCGCCTGAGCCGCCCCCATGACCCATGCCGAGATCGCGGTCGTCATTCCCGCCTACAACGAAGCCCAGACCGTCGCAGAAGTGGTGCGGGTGGCGCTGCTGCTCACGCCGGACGTGACCGTGGCCTCCGACGGCAGCAGCGACGACACCGCCGGGGTGGCCCGCGCGGCAGGCGCGAAGGTGGTCGAGCTGAATCCCAACGCGGGCAAGGGGCCAGCCCTGCACGCCGCCCTGAAGGCCACCAGCGCCGAGTACGTGCTGATGCTCGACGCCGATCTGCTGGGCCTGACGCTCGCCCACCTGAACATCCTGTCCGGCCCGGTGCTGGCGGGGCAACTCGACATGAGCATCGGCATTTTCGAGGGCGGCGGCCTGATGACCGACCTGGGCAACAAGCTCACGCCGCACCTGTCGGGGCAACGGGCCTGTCGCCGGGCCTGGCTGCTGCAAGTTCCGGGGCTGGGCGAGGAACGCTGGCCCGAACCCGCCATCACCGACGCCCTGAAGCGCGGCGGAGCCAGGTGGGACTACGTGGAATTGCCAGGACTCGCCCAGGTCATGAAGGAAGAGAAGCGCGGCTTCTGGAAGGGCGTGGGCTACCGCTCGAAGATGTATGTGGACCTGCTGGGCTACGGGCGGCGCAGGAAGAAGAGTCTGAAAGAGTGAACGGCCCGGAAGATCAGGGCGGCGCTGACCCTCCGCAGACTTGCAGCGCTCAGACTGAAGCCACCGGCAGTGAACCACGGGCAGGCCAGCGGCGGGCAGGATTCAGGCCGAAAAACGCGCAGACGTGACTCGGCTCAATACAGGGAGAATTCATGATGCGGAACATGGTGACGCTCAGTGTGGTCTCGGTGGGTCTTCTGGCGGCGTGCGGGCAGCAGGCGAATCTTTCGGCCAGCGGCGTGGCGGCCTATCAGCTTCGCCCGGAACTTCAGGACGCCGACTCACAGGCGATTCTGGCCCGCTACGGCACCGACCCCGGCCTGCTGGCCGCCCTCCAGACCGCCTACGGCGAGCGTGCCCCGGAAGCTGTGCAGACCAGCCTTCCGACCCTGAACGGCCTGAGTCTTGGCAACCTGAGCCTGGAGAGTGACCGGCTGTCCTACGTCAAGTCGGTGGGCTGGGGCAACGTGGGCAATTACAACGGCCAGTACGCCGCGTACGCCCTCAGCGCCCTCCCCTCCCCCGGCCTCGACTGGAGCCGCGACGGGTGCAGCGCCCCGGACGGCCTGGGCCTGGGCTACCGCGAAGACTTCCGGCCCGCCTGCAACGTCCACGACTTCGGCTACCGCAACCTGAGGGTCTTCGAACGTACCGACGCCAACCGCAAGACCACCGATGAAGTGTTTCACGGCAACATGGACGTGATCTGCGCGGCCAAAAGCTGGTACAAGCGCCCGGCCTGTTACACGGCGGCGTACGCCTACTATCAGGGCGTACGAATCGGGGGCGGCAGCTCGTTCTAGGGCTTGTAGCGCGTAGAAACGGCCAGCGAACCTAGACGCAATGGCTGTTTCCACAAGCCACACGCTACAAGCTACTGACCTACTTCAGCAGATCAACCGTGCTGCCGTCTGCCGTCTGGTAGCGGACCACACCCAGCCCCGGCACGAAATAGGCGTACTGGGTGCTGGTGTTCTGCACTCCGGCAGCGCCCGTCGCCGCGCCCGCCGAAACCTCGCTGCGGACCACCAGGGCGTTGTAGCTGCCCGACTGGGTCCGCAGCGCCTGGGTACCCACCACGCGCCCGCTGAGGCGCAGACCGCTGAGCGTGACCGACGACCAGACCTGACCGGGCGTGAGCGGCGAGGCCGGGTACACCTGAAGCGGCGGGACGTACCAGTTGAGCCTGCCGCCCGCCTGCAC
>JANXWI010000019.1 GCA_025351205.1 Deinococcus sp. | reverse complement strand
TTCCACCACTTCATCAGGTCCTGGCGCAACTCCTGGTTGCTGGCGTGCACCGACACGTACAGCGGCGACAGATTCTCGTTCAGGATGCGCTGCACGTCACCCTCCGTCAGGTTGGTGAGCGTCACGAAACTGCCGTACAGGAACGACAGCCGGTAGTCGTCGTCCATGACGTACAGGCTCTTGCGAAAACCCCTGGGCATCTGATGGACGTAACAGAAATCGCACTTGTTGGCGCACTTGCGGATGCCGTCGAACAGCACCTCCTCGAAGTCGATGCCAGGGTCTTCCCACTCGACCTGGAAGCTGTAGGTCAGCTCACCCTCGCCCTGCTTTGTGACGTGATGGTCCTGTGGCACAAACCCCATCACCTGATGCACAGCATCGGCGGGCCGCGACATCTGGAGGGTCGCCACGCCCACCTGGAGCGCGTGGCGGTAGGCCAGCACGTCGGTCAGGGCCGCACCGTTGACGCGCAGCAGCAGGTCGCCGAGGCGAACGCCAGCGCGTTCAGCCGGACTGCCCGGCTCCACGCTTTTCACGGGCGCTGGATACACCGGGCCTTCGTCCTGCAAAAGTTGTGGGAACAGCGTGCTGGCCGTCATGACTCTTCCTCCGTGGAGCAGAAACCCGCGCCGGTCTCATAGGCAGCGGCGGCTCTCAAAACATTGCATGTTAACAGCCTGTCAGTGGAACAGGAAGGGCGCGGGGCACAGTCTGGCCGAGGTGCCCACAGTCTGCCCGGGGTGCGTCTGCCCGAGCTACTGGGGCTGGCATGCCCGGGGTGATCAGCAGGCGGGAGCAGAAATCTTGGATCACACTCATCCATGCCCCGGCAGCGCCCATCCTGTACCCTCTACAATGCGTCCTCATGTCCACCCTGGCCCAGACCCGCAAGGCCCGCCCCGCCGACGAGTGGACCAGCAGTCACATCTTCAGGCCGCTGGCGCAGCTTCTGGTGGGTCCGGCGGCGCGGGCGCGGCTGAAACCCACCAGCGTGGTGCTGTTTCATACCGGGCTGGGGCTGATCGCGGCGTGGCAGCTGCGGTACGGGCGCGGCACAGCCGGTCACTACACGGTGGCCTCCCGGCTCTCGCCCGCCCTGCTGATTCAGCTCAAGACCGTGCTGGACAACCTCGACGGCCAGCTGGCCCGCGCCACCGGGCAAACAAGCGAGACCGGGCGCTACCTCGACACCGAGATGGACGCGCTCGTCAACGCCGCGCTGCTGTGCGCCGTGCTGGGGCCGCTGGGCGGGACCGGGGCCACGCTGCTGCTCAGCCTGATCATGACCGTGGAGTACCTCTGGGAGCGCGACTACCGCCTTGCCAGGGGTGAAGAGTTCCGGCCCGCAGCCGTGCTGAGCGGCGACCACCCGGCGCTGCTGGCCGCGCTGACCGGCTTCTACGCTGCGTATTTTGTGCCCCAGGAAAAGCTGCTGGGCAGGCTGTTTCAGTCACGGCTGCGGGCGGCGTCGGGCGGCACACCCACGCCCGCCGACCTGCTGGCCTACACCCCCCGGCTGATCAGCGCCGTGACCGCCAACCTGGGCCTGTCCACGCAGCTTCTGGCGCTCGGGGCCTGCATCCTGGCCGGACGCCCCAGGGTGTACGCCGCCTCGCTCCCGGTACAGGCGGGCGTGCTGCTGGCCCTGCAACTCTGGCGCGAGGCCGAGGTGAAGCGCAGTCAGCCAGACACGCATCTGTCAGACCCAATCGCCTGACATCTCACAGCCCGCCGCCGCCCACCCGCGTTAGCCTGCCGTCATGACCGTGCCTGCCTCCGCGCCCCCCGCTGCCCCGCCTCCCGAACGCCCGCTGGTCTGCGTGGGCGCGCTGGTACGCGGCCCTGGTACAGACGAAGGGAACGGCCTGTACCTGATCGCCCGCACCACCAAATGGCGCGGAAGCTGGGGCGTGCCGGGCGGCAAGGTGGAGTGGGGCGAGACGCTTGAGCAGGCAGCCGTGCGCGAGTTCCGCGAGGAGGTGGGTCTGGAGCTGCACGCCCTGCACTACGTCCAGACGCAGGAGGCGGTGCTCAGCCCGGAGTTTCACAAGCCCGCCCACATGCTGTTGATCGACTTTCTGGCCCACACGGACAGCACCGCCGTGACGCCCAACGAGGAGATTGCCGAGTGGGCCTGGGTCACACTTGCCCAGGCGCTGACCTATCCGCTCAACACGTACACCCGCACGCTGGTCGAGAAGGCCCAGGTATTGGAAACGCAGGCATTGGAAAGGCAGGGCAGAGCGTGACGCCAGCCATCACTGCGGGCGCAAAGACTGCTCTGGTCACGGGAGCGGCAAAGGGCATCGGGCGGGGCATTGCACTGGCGCTGGCCGCCGCCGGGTTCGACGTGGTCATCACCTACCGGGGCAGCCAGGGCGACGCCGCCGAGACGGTGCGCCTGCTCACCGGGCTGGGCGTGAGAGCCGCCATGCTCCAGGCTGACCTGACCCGGCCAGACGAGGCGCAGGGCGCGGTGCAGGCGGCCCACACCCAGTTTCTGGAACAGGGAGGCGCGGGCCTGGGCGTGCTGGTGAACAACGTCGGCAACTACATTCATACGCCGCTGCCGGAGTTGGAAATCGCGCAGTGGCACGAAATGTTCGACAGCAACCTGCACAGCGCGTTCTACACCTGCCGCGCCGCGCTGCCGATCATGCGGGCAGCGGGCTACGGGCGCGTGGTGAACATCGGCTACGCCGGGGCACAGCACCTGCTGGCCCGCCCCGGCATCCTGCCCTACACCATTGCCAAGGCGGGGGTGATCGCCCTGACCGTCGCGATTGCCAAGACCGAGGCCGGGACCGGCATCAGCGCCAACGTGGTCAGCCCCGGCGTGATCGAGACGAGCGTGTCCAAGCCGGTGCAACTCATTCCGGCAGGGCGGCTGGGCACGGTGCAGGAACTGAGCGCCGAGGTGCTGCATTTCGTGCAGGCCAGCGACTACGTGACCGGACAGATCACCGAGGTGGCCGGGGGCTGGAACCTGTAGGCCACACCCATTCCAGTCAGTTCAGTTCTGTGTCGATACGGCCCCGTGTGCAGGATCAACCCGACCTGAAACGGCAAAAAAAGCACGGAGCGAGGTGAAATGAGCATCAGGCGGCCAGGGGGTCATACTGGGAGGGCATGACCTCGCCCACCCTCGACGCCGCACATCTGCACCTGGCCTGCGACCCGGTGATGGCTGGCCTGATCGCTTCTCACGGCCCGCTGGACCCGCTGCCTCCCGCGCCTGATCCCTTTGCGGCGCTGGTACGGGCGGTGCTGGGTCAGCAGCTGAGCGTCAAGGCGGCCTCGTCTATCGCCCTGCGGCTGGAGACGGCCACCGCCTACAGTCCGGCGCAGCTGCTGGCCCTGCCGCCCGAAGACCTGCGCGCTCTGGGGCTGTCATGGGCCAAGGTCAAAACCGTGCGCGCCCTTTCGGAGGCGGCCCTCGGCGGCCAGATCGACTTCGCCCACCTGGGCACCCTGAGCGACGAGCAGGTGATCGCCGCGCTGGTCCCCCTGCCGGGCATCGGGCGCTGGACCGCCGAGATGTTCCTGATGTTTTCGCTTGCTCGCCCCGACGTGTTCAGCGTCCTCGACCTGGGCCTGCGGCGCGGCCTGCAACATTTCTATGCCGGGCAGGACGCGGCACTGGTCACGCTGGGCTGGTCGCCGCAACGCACCCTGGCCGCCCGCTACCTGTGGCTGGGACGGCCCTGAATCTTGTGTCTGCCGGGCAGCGAGCCTTGTGAGCTTCCTGGCAGAGAACTTGGGGTATTCTGGTTCATAATGAATTATCCCAGCCTGGTCTGGCACCTCAAACGCACCGAGCTGTTCGCCGACCTGGAGCTGAACGAACTGGAAAAGGTGGCGGCCACGACGCCGTACCGCTCCTATCAGCCCGGAGAGGTCGTCTACCGCATGGACGACCCGGCAGACGCGCTGTACTTTGTACGCAGCGGACTGATCAAGATCAGCAAACTCTTTCCCAACGGCAAAGAAGCGATTCTGAGCGTGGTGGGGCAGCACGACACCTTCGGAGAGCTGCTGCTGCAACCCGAGGAGCGCCGCCCGACCCAGGCCGAGGCGCTGGAGCGCACCACATTGATCGTGCTGCCCCGCACCGAGTTACAGCGGCTGCTGGCGCTCAAGCCCGACCTCGCCATGAAGCTCATCCGGCTGATGGCCGCCCGCTTCTTCGAGGCCCAGGCCTGGACCGCCGAAGTCAGCGCCTACAGCGCCCCGGAGCGCGTCGCCAGCCTGCTGTACCGACTGGCCCGCGAGTTCGGGCGCAGCCACCCCGACGGCACCGAACTGGCCCTGAAGCTCAACCAGGAAGACATCGCCCGGATGGTCGGGGCCACCCGCGAAACCGTCAGCCACTCGCTGGGCAAACTGCGCGACGAGGGGGCCATCATGCGGGCCAGAACCCCGATTGTGGTCAACTTGGACGCGCTCAGAAAGTATCTGAACCAGGACTGATTCCGATTGATTCCGTTCTGTTTTCGGAATCAATCCGACCAAAGGGAGTAGGAACAAGTACGGATTTTGCGGCATGGAGGAACGCTCGGCGCTTTTACGAGCGTTACGGAATAGAGCAGAATCCGTGTGAGCGGGCCAGTACTGACCTGTACCGCCGGGGGCCGAGTTGAGCATTCAGGTGCATTACATCGAGGGCCAGGCCACACCGGCAGAACCGGACGTGCAGCAGCGCCTGTCTGACCTGATGGCGGGCCTGGGCCACCTGCCCGGATTCCTGAGCGCCGACCTGCTCAGCTCGCCCGCTCAGCCGGAACTGGTGCTGATGGAGAGCCGCTGGGCCGGGGACGTGCCCGCGCTCGACATTCCGGCGGGCTGCAAGTCGTGGGCCTTCACGGTGACCGAGAGCTGGACGCCGCCCTCCCAGGCGTAGGGGGGTGGGCTTGTGGCGTGTGGCTCGTACCATGTAGGAAAGGCCAGAACTCCGGGGGCCATTGAGCGAACCGAGATGCGTGGGCCTTCCGCAAAGGCCACATGCCACAAGACTCCTTCCGCCTGCCCTCCTTCCGCCTGCCCTCCTCCGCCTGATCGTAACTTTAGATAGCCTGCGCCTCCCCTGCCCCGGCGCTAGTATAAAGCGTTATGAGCGCAGCCCCCACTGTTCCGGCCCTGAGCGCCAAGACCCTGCTCGATCTGGTCAAGTTCGAGCACACGGTGTTCGCGCTGCCGTTTGCCTATGCCGGAATGCTGCTGGCCTCCATGCAGCTGCGCGGCAGCGGCTGGCCGGGCTTTCTGGTGCTGCTGTGGGTGAGCGTGGCGATGGCGAGTGCCCGCACCGCCGCGATGGCCGCCAACCGCATCATCGACGCTTCCATCGACGCCCGCAATCCGCGCACGGCGGGCCGCGAGATTCCGGCGGGCAAGGTCAGCGTGGCGCAGGCCTGGGCGGTGGTGCTGGTCAGTCTGGTGGTGATGGCCATCGCTTCCTGGCAGCTCAATCCGCTGTGCTTGGCCCTGATGCCGCTGGCCGTGGTGTTTCTGATCGGCTACCCGTACACCAAGCGCTTCACCTGGCTGTGTCACCTGTGGCTGGGCGTGACCGACGGGGCGGCGGCGGCGGGCGGCTGGGTCGCGGTGACCGGCCACTTCGGGCTGGGCGCGTGGCTGCTGTGGCTGGTGGTGATTTTCTGGATGGTCGGTCTGGACACCATCTACGCCACCATGGACTACACCTTCGACATGGCCAACAAGATCAGGAGCATCCCGGTGCGCTTCGGCATTCCGAACGCCCTGAAGATCGCCGCTGTCAGCCACGCCCTGACCTTCGTGCTGCTGCTTCTGGTGGGCTGGGCGGTGGGCGCGAGCTTCTGGTACTACGCCGCCGCACTGGTCATGGGCGGCATCCTGCTGTACGAGCACCGCATCGTGAACCCCGGCGACCTGACCCGCGCCAACGTGGCCTTCTTCGACGCCAACATGTGGCTGGCCCTGACCATGCTGGCGGGCGTGATCGCGGACGTGACCTGGCGCACGCTGACCTGAGCTGAACCTCAAACAATGACCCTGCGTCAGCAGTTCCCAGACCTCGTTCCGGCGGACGTGCGAGACGCCTACCACGGCGGAGACGAACGCCGGGCCGCCACGCTGCTGGGCCGCGCCCGCCTGCTGCATCCCCCCGGCACGGCGCAGTGGGCCATTCTGGAGCGGCTGGAGGGCTTGCTGTGGATCGCGGTGCAGCGCGAGGTCGAGGGCACCTTCGCGCTGGAGCGGGCAGACCGGGTGCTGGATACCCTGAGAGCAGAAGCGGAGACGGACTATCCGGGGCTGGAATGGCTGGAGTGAGACGCCAGACCGGGCGGCCAGCCCCTACAATCTGGGCATGATCGAACTCTCGCCCGAAGAATTCACCGAGCGGCACCGGCAGTACGCCGCCGAGGGGCTGATCTACCCGCAGACGGAGGGCAGCCCGCTGCTGGAGTTCGTGGCGGGCGGGCGGGTGCTGTACCTGCTGGACCGCTGCGGCCCGTACGCCGCCAGGCCCGGCAACGCGCGGGTGATCGTGAACGGCATGCTCAGCCGCTGGGAGCGCAGCCAGGGCGAACACGAGAGCCTGAACGTGGTGGGCGTTTCGGGGCTGGAGGGCGTGGGGCAGGTGCTCGAAAAGCCGCGCGGCGGCGCACCGACGCTGGTAGTGCAGGCCAGACTGAAGCTGGTGCTCAACGCCGACCAGACACTGGCGGGTCACGGGATAGACCACCTGAATCCCGGCGACTGGATCAGGTTCGCCACCGAGGCCCTGATGCACGGCTTTGTGCTCACCTCGCCCGCCCCCTGAGCAGACCGGGCGCTGGCCCCCGCCCCCGCCTGGACGCGCGGCCCGCTCCACGTGAGACCGGCAATCCTTGATGGTGAGCAGGTTGGGCCACTGGAACGCGCCCTGGACGCTCGCGGTGGTCTCTGCCGGATTCGGGCCGTCCCCGGCATGAAAGCAGGTTAAGTCTAACGCCGGGTCTTCTCATGAGAGCGGAGGCTAGGCTGAGTTATGGAACGCAAGCCGCTGGTACTGGTCATCGAAGACGAGAAGGACATCGCCCGCTTTATAGAGCTTGAGCTGGCCGCCGAGGGCTACGCCACCGAGGTGGCCTTCGACGGCGTGACTGGCCTGAGCAAGTTCCGTGAGGTCAACCCCGATCTGGTGATTCTTGACCTGATGCTGCCGGTGCTCGACGGCCTTGAGGTGGCCCGCCGCATCCGCAAGACCAGCAACACGCCGATCATCATCCTGACCGCCAAGGACAACATTCAGGACAAAGTCGAGGGCCTGGACAGCGGCGCGGACGATTACCTCGTCAAGCCGTTTTCCATCGAGGAACTGCTGGCCCGCGTGCGTGCGCACCTGCGCCGCGTGAACCCCGCCGTGACCGGAGAGGTGCGGGTGGCCGACCTGGTGATGAACCTCGACGGGCGCGAGATTTTCCGGGGTGGGCGGCGGGTCGAGCTGTCGGCCAAGGAGTTCGAGCTGCTGGAACTGCTGGCGCGCAATCCCGGCAAGGTCTTCAGCCGCTTCGAGATCGAGGAAAAGGTCTGGCCCGAGTACACCGGCGGAAGCAACGTGGTGGACGTGTACATCGGGTATCTGCGGCGCAAACTGGAGGAAAGCGGTGAACGCCGCCTGATTCACACCGTGCGCGGCGTCGGCTACGTGCTGCGCGAGGAATAATAAGGATTCCGAAGCGAATCCCGCGCAGTTTGCGGATTCAATCCGACTGGGAGGAGCCGACTGGGAGTAGGAGCAATACGTATTTCGGGAGTTGGACGTGCAGGCGGCGGGGTTCCGACTGTACGGGAATCGGACGGAATTCGTATAACCGGGCCTGTAGTTCGTAGCTTGTGGCCTGTAGAAACGGCCCAGGCACCTTGATTTCGGTCAGGGCGTCCAGGCCGTTCCCATGTTCCACTTGCCACAGGCCACGCGCCGCGCCTCTAGACTGGCCTGCGTGACCACCCTGTGACCTTCCGATGACCCTCCGCATCCGCCTGACCCTGCTGTACACCGCGCTGCTGACGGTGCTGCTGCTGGCGCTGGCGCTGGCGGTGCTGACCGTGATGCAGCGCAGCCTGCTCAGCGGTGTGGACGCCGACCTGCGCGACCGGTACGGCCAGTACACCAACTTTGCCGAGAGATTCAACATCCGACCCTTTCAGATCAACGTGCCGCAGCTGGGCGACCCCTTCGGCACCGCCGCCGAGCAGCGCACCATCTCGGACATCCGGCGCACCTTTCCGGGCTACCAGATCCAGTTCGAGTCGCTGATCGGTGAAGACATCGGGGCGCTCGAGGTGCAGGCCAGCGGCACGCCTGCCCAGCGTCAGGCACTGATAGCGCAGCTGCGTTATCAGATCGACGCCCCCGACGCGAGGCGGGTGTTCAACATCGATCCCAACGTGCCGATTCGCCTGTCCGACGAGCAGCTGCTGCGCCTGGTGACCCTGCCGGGGCATCAGCTGCTGCTGAACCTGGACGTCAAGGACGTGGGGCTGGCCCCGGTGCCCACGCGGGTGCTGGTCAAGCTGACGCCCTTCGCCTACGGTCAGAACGCCGACGGGACGCCGCTTGAGACCACCACCATCGCTTCTTTCGGGCGCAGCCTGGCCGAGACCACGAACACGCTCAGCACCTTGCAGACCATCATGCTGGTTCTCTTTCTGATCGGGGCGGGCACGGCGGCGGGCGGGGCCTACCTGCTGGCCGGGCAGGCGCTGGCCCCGTTGCGGACCGTCAAGCGGGCGGCAGACGGCATCGGCGGCAAGACGCTGGCCGTGCGGGTGCCGGAACCCAGGACCGGCGACGAGGTGCAGTCGCTGGCCCGCGCCCTGAACCTGATGCTGGACCGGCTGGAAAGCTCGTTCGAGTCGCAGCGGCGCTTCACCTCTGACGCCAGCCACGAACTGCGCACGCCCGTGACCGCCATCCAGGGGCACGCCAGCTACCTGCTGCGCCGCACCAGCCCCAACGTGCAGCAGCAGGAGAGCCTGAACATCATCAAGAACGAGTCCGAGCGCCTGACCCTGCTCATCGGCAGCCTGCTCGACCTGGCCCGCAGCGACAGCGGCGTGCTGCAACTGCGCCCCCAGCCGGTGCTGGCCCTGCTGCTGATGCAGGAGGTGGCCCGTGAGCTGCGCCCGCTGGCCCTGGCGCAGGGTACCGTGCTGGAGGCCAGCGGCCAGGACGTGACCTTCGAGGGCGACCCGGACCGGCTCAAACAGGTGGTGATCAACCTGGTGTCCAACGCCCTGAAGGTGGGGGCCAGCCACATCGCGCTGCACAGTTCACCGGAACTCGGTCCCAATACTCCTGGCACGGCCTCCACTGAAAAAGGTCACAAGGGCCAGAGCGGCGTGCGGCTGTCGGTGCAGGACGACGGCCCCGGCATCGCCCAGGAGCATCTGCCCAGGCTGTTCGACCGCTTCTACCGCGCCGAGGAATCTCGCGCCCGCGACAGTGGCGGCGCGGGCCTGGGACTGGCCATCGTCAAGAGCATCATCGACGCGCACGCGGGCGTGATCTGGATCGAGAGCGAGCTTGGCCGGGGCAGCACTGTCAACGTCTGGGTGCCGCTGGGCAACCTGCCGCCGCTGGACGACGATGTGGCCTGAAGCGGTTTGCTGAGTACGTCCTGGCTAACATTTTGGGCTTCCGCGTCTTGACGAGAGCAGCGCCCATGAAGACGCTTGCCCGCTCCACTCGGTAAAGCTAAAGCTTTACCGGGATGTACTTATTCACGCCCCGCTGAAGACTGGTGATACAGGCCCGCTCTGGCGGCCCGTGAACACAGCGTGGCGATCTCTCCGCCGTCCGGCGGCCCAGGATAACAGGAGGCGTGTAGCGCCACCGCCTCGGCCCGCAAGCGCACAAATTCCCGCCCGATCAGCCCCGGCTGCGGGTGACACTCGGCGTCTTCGATAATTTCACACATGGCCTGTAAAACCGCTCCCAGCGGACGCCTCTGCATGTTCTGCCTCCCCCCTTCCAGATTGCTGTGTCTGGACGCAGCCTGACACGGGGGGCGTTATGCCGTCGTAAACAGCACGCAGAAACGCCAGGCCGACGCGCCTGAGACCGGGTTATGCGCGGCCCGTTTCAGAGACGGCAGGCCTGCACGATCCGGTCAATCGCCTCGTTCAGGATGTCGGGGCTGGTGGCGAAATTCAGGCGCACGAAGCCCTGGTAGCCCGCCCCGAAGGTGAGGCCGTCGTTCAGGGCCACGCCCGCCTCTTGCAACAGAAACGGCTGGATGTCGGCGTGGCGCGGGTGGGCGCGTAGGTCGAGCAGGGCCAGGTAGGTGGCCTCGGGCGGCGAGTACCGCGCCCAAGGCAACTCGTCTGCCAGCCGCGCGCTCAGCACATCACGGTTGGCGCGCAGCTGCTCCAGCACAGCCTCCAGCCATTCGCCGCCGCCTTCCAGGGCGGCCTGCCACATGGTCATGCTCAGTGCCGAGGGCTGCCCCATCACGCCCGCCGTGGCGCGGTTCAGGCGGTCCAGCAGCGGCAGGCTGTGGCTGAACACCGCCCCGATGCCCAGGCCCGCCGTGTTGTAGGTCTTGCACGGCCCGGTCAGGGTCACGGTACGCTGCCGCAGTTCCGGGTTCACGCTCACGAAGGCCGTGTGCGGCCCCACGAAGCTCAGGTCGGCGTGCAGCTCGTCGCTGACCACCCAGAGCCGGTGGCGCACGGCGAAGTCGGCCAGCCGTTCCAGTTCGCTTCGCGTCCAGACCCGCCCGGTAGGGTTGTGCGGGTGACACAGCATCAGCAACCGGGCGGCGGGCGTCACGGCGGCTTCCAGAGCGTCCCAGTCGATCTGCCAGCCCGCGCCCTGGTGCAGCAGGTCGGCGGAGCGCAGCCCGCGCCCATGGTCGGCGATGGCCGACAGGAACGGCGGGTAGATGGGCGTAAACGAGATCACGTCGTCGCCCGGCGAGGTCAGCCCCAGCACGCTGGCGTACAGCCCCGGAACCACGCCCGGCAGGGTACGAATTCCGCCCAGCGGCAGGTCGCTCACGCCCTGGGTCGCCAGTTTCTGCCTGAGCAGCGGGGCCATCTGCGGTTCGGGCCGATGGTACGTGAAGTAGCCCAGGCCCGAATGCAGCCTCTCGTGCAGCGCCGCTGTGATGTAAGGCGAGATGCCGTAATCCATGTCGGCCACCCACAGCGGCAGCACGCCCTCCGGATACTTCAGCCACTTGGTGCTGTCGGGGTGACGCAGGGCCTCGGGCGTCAGGAGGAAGGGTTCGGCGCTCATGGCGCCAGGATACCGCCGCGCCAGGGGGAAGGCCCGCTAGACTGCGAGGATGTCAGGAAGATCATCATGCTAGGAATCATCGGGGCCATGCAGGAAGAGGTGGAGCTGCTGCTGGGGGGTCTGGAGGGCACCGGGAAGACCGAGTACCCGGGCGTGACGCTGCACACGGGCCAGCTTGACGGTCTGGACGTGCTGATCACGGTGGGCGGCATCGGCAAGGTGAACGCCGCCATGACCAGCACCTATCTGCTGATGGCGGGGGCCACCCAGGTGGTGTTCACTGGAGTGGCAGGCGGCGTTCACCCGGAACTCAGGGTGGGCGACATCGTGGTGTCGAGCGACTGCGTGCAGCACGACGTGGACGTGACGGCCCTGGGCTACAGGCTGGGCGAGATTCCCGGCGAGACGCTGAGCTGGCCCGCCGACGAACGCTTGCAGGCGCTGGCGCTGGAGGCGGCGCACGAGATACAGGGCGTGAACGTGACCGGAGGCCGGGTGGTGAGCGGCGACATGTTCGTGGCCTCGCCAGAAAAGGTCGTGTGGCTGTGGCAACATTTCGGGGCCGCCTGCGCCGAGATGGAAGGCGCGGCGGTGGCCCAGGTGTGCAGCAGGCATGGCGTGCCCTTCGTGATCGTGCGCAGCGTGTCGGACACCGCAGACGGCGGGGCCAAGGTGGACTACAAGGAATTCATGCCGGTTGTGGCCCGGCACAGCGCACAGGTGGTGCGCGGCATGACCAGGCGCATGGCCGCCGGACGGCCAGAAGGTGAACGGCTGGCCGAACCGTCCTGATGTCCTGCCGCGCAGACCGCCAGCCGACACATGACAGGCCACGCGCCGTAAGCCTTAAACTGGAGCCATGACCCAGGCTTCACTCGCCAAGCCCGCCCAGCGCCACTCTGCCAACGCCATCGAGCTGCGCGGCATTTCCAAACGTTTTCCACTGGTGCTCGCCAACGACAACATCTCCATGACCGTGAAGTGGGGCAGCGTCCACGCGCTGTGCGGCGAAAACGGCGCGGGCAAATCAACGCTGATGAAGATTCTGTACGGCATGCAGCCGCCGACCAGCGGCGAGATTCTGGTGGACGGAACCGGCGTGACGCTGCACGACCCCAAGGACGCCATCGCGCTGGGCATCGGGATGGTGCATCAGCACTTCATGCTGGTCGAGCCGCTGACCGTGACCGAGAACGTGATTCTGGGGTCCGAGCCGATGCAGGGCGCGAGCATCGACTTTGCCAGGGCGCGCCGCCGGGTGGCCGAGCTGATCGAACAGTTCGGCTTCGACCTGAATCCCGACGCGAAAATTGAAGACCTCGCGCTGGGCCTCCAGCAGAAGGTCGAGATTCTGAAAACGCTGTACCGAGGCGCGCGCATCCTGATTCTGGACGAGCCGACGGCGGTACTCACGCCCAGCGAGACCGACGAGCTGTTCGACTTTCTGAAAAACAACTACGCCAAGTCGGGCAACAGCGTGGTGTTCATCTCGCACAAGCTGCACGAGGTGCTGCACATCAGCGACGAGATCAGCGTCATCAGAGACGGCAGGATGATCGGCACCATCCCGACCCAGGGGGCCACCACCGAGATTCTGGCCCGCATGATGGTGGGCCGCGACGTGGTGATGCGGGTGGACAAGGGCGAGGCTCACCCGGCAGCCGTGGCGCTGGACGTACGTGAGGTGACGGTGGGCGGCACGCACGGCAAGCCCGCCGTGCAGGGCGTCAGCTTTCAGGTGCGGGCGGGCGAGATCGTGGGCATCGCGGGCGTGGAAGGCAACGGGCAGAGCGAACTGGTGGAGGCCATCACCGGGCTGCACCCCTACACCGGCCAGATCAGCTACCTGGGCCAGCAGGCGCACGGCGCGAAGGCGGTGGGACTGGCGGGCGTTGCTCATGTGCCGGAAGACCGCAATGAGCGCGGGCTGGTGCTCGACATGACCACTGCCGAGAATTTCATTCTGGGCGAGCAGGACCGCGCGCCGTTTGCCGGAACACTCGGATTTCTCGACCTGAGCAAGATCGAGGCCAACGCCCGTGAACTCTCGGAAACCTTCGACGTGCGGCCCCGGAGTGCCAGTCTGCGTGCAGGCAGCTATTCGGGCGGCAACGCGCAGAAAATCATCGTGGCCCGCGAGATGCGCAAGGACCCGAAGATTCTGATTGCCAGCCAGCCGACGCGCGGGGTGGACATCGGGGCCATCGAGTTCATTCACTCTCAGATCGTCAAGGCCCGCGACGCCGGGCTGGCGGTGCTGCTCATTTCCGCCGATCTGGGCGAGGTGATGAACCTGGCAGACCGCATCCTGGTGATGTACGAGGGCCACATCGCGGGTGAGGTGCTGGCGAAGGACGCCACCGAGACGCAACTGGGCCTGATGATGACCGGCAGCGGCGGGATGAGCGGGTCGGCCACGGGCGAACCTGCCGCGCCTGACAGGGTTTACCCGGCAGCCACCGAGTAGATGGGTGCGCCTCGCGGTCTTCGGGGACATTCACGGCAACCTGCCCGCCTTCGAGGCGACGCTGAACGACATTCGTGGGCAGTCGCCCGACGCGCTGCTGTGCCTGGGTGACGTGGCCGCGATGGGGGCCTGGCCGCGTGAGTGCATTCAACTTCTGGCGAGCCTCGGGTGCCCGGTGGTGCTAGGCAACGCCGACGAAGACATGCTGAATCCCCGGCCCTTCGAGCCACGCGGCTTTCCGGACGACCAGGAAATCTACGATCTGGACAAGTGGGGCCGCGAGCAGTTGACCGCCGCCGAGCTGGAACATCTGCGAGGCTACCGGGACACGGTGGAACTTCCCGGCCTGCTGGCCTTCCACGGCTCGCCGGAGAGCTGCCGCGAGAGCATCGGGGCCACCACAGCGGAGGAGCGGCTGGCCGGGTTGAGAGCGAAGTTCGGTCAGCAGGCCATCTGGGTCGGCGGGCACACGCACTCGCCGCTGCTCCGCAGTCTGGACGGCTGGCGGCTGCTCAACCCCGGCTCGGTGGGGCTGGCCTACGAGAAACGCGGCGACAGGTACGTGAACATCAGCCGCGCTGAGTATCTGATTCTGGATGGAGACCGTGTTCAGTTTCGGCGTATCGCCTACGACGTGAACACCGTACAGGCGGGTATTCTTGACCGGAAAATGCCACATACCGAATGGTGGGCCGGGGAATGGGCTTCGGGCTAATGCCTTTCTACTCGGCTCTCCAGCAAATTCAGGCCCAGATATCCCGGCACGACTGAAACTTGAAACATGTGCCATAGGCGCTAGACCAACTTTGTTCTCTGTCTGTATACATGCCAAAGTTCAAATGTGTTTAGCATTTTTGTTCGCTTTCTATCAAACTAAATATTATCCGACGAGGTTTTGAGCCACTTGAAGAGAAGATAATCTAATTTCACTGTTATACATGACCTGTATCCAGCTCTGCAATACGAGCGCTGTGGCAGATCCATCTTTTGACTCGTACCTGCCGATATGTTCATCACCGCATACCGCTGTGAGCACATATCGACCCTCTGGGGAAAACTCAGGAAACCAGCCCAGCCAGAGGTAATAATCCGATTGACAGTATTCACCCGTTGTGTAATCCATCGTGGGTCTTTGAAAATTAAGTGCCAGCAAATCTTCTCCAAAGTATAAACCGTTGGTGATTTCGCCATCCTGTACGATCGGCTCTTTGATCGAAAAGTAGTTTTTGACGACGGTCCAACCTGAGGGCAACTTTAACGATGCCAAATCTTCTATTTCGAAGCCATATGACGCCATAGTTTCACCTCCTTAAAATTACGGAAGATCGCGTGGATGGGAATGAACATCGGGTACAGGAGCGTCTGTCATTTCTGCACGCATTCCCTTAGTATCTTTACCGTTAGCATAACCAATTCCCGTGCTAAACTTATAAAAAACGTGGAATCCACCGCTTCTTTTAACTACATTGCCGGTAGTAAGCACTTCACGCTCTAACGTCTGTATGTCACTGTCCGTAAACCGATGGTAGAATTGTCCTGGGCCACCGTTAGCACTAAATTTACGACGGTTTTCCTCAGAGTTGCCTTGCACGTGCTTTTTATATTTACTCGCTGGAATAAAGTTAGCTTTCGCTATTAAAGCTTTAAATTCTACGTTTCCGTCTTCTGTCTCTATATCATTCAGTTTAAATCGCTTTCCATATGAAGCAATTTCTTTCGCTAGAGTACCTAGCTCTTCATTGACAAGCTCCTGCATATCTGCATCTTTGGCACTCATAGATTCTATTTCAAGTGCTCTTTGATAGAAATGTTGTAATGTTTGAATTTCAGGTATTTTTGTCTTATCACCTTTCAAAGATTCAAGGCGACGTGATATTTTTGCCGATAGAATATCCTCTCTCGAGTGCATCTCGAGTGTGGCCGTCTTATTTTTTCGTCTCTGCAACACTAATGTATGAATTATATTATTCATTACAAATTTTCTACGAATAATATACGTTTTATTATTTGTTGTAGTGGCCTTTTTGATAGGTTTTGCGTTCTTACTATCAACTAGTCTTTTGAATTTTAAAATGACCTGATTAATTGCTTTCTGGATCGGTGCTTTAACCTTATCGAATAACGCCCTGACCTTCGCCGCGATCCCGTCCAGATGCGCTATTCTTGCCAGAAAATTGACACCCAACCCGAGCATCCCTTCCAGGCTCGCGCTGATCTTCGTTGCCGCTGGCCCAATGGCCCCTGCCGCAATAGCGGCCAAGCTATCCGTAATGGCCTCGGCTGTTTTTGAAAGTTCTGCAAACTTATCCCACACAAAACGAATTGTCTCATAAAGCTTGATTGCCGCCTGAATAATCCCCGCACCGGGAATGAACATGCTCATGAGCGTCTTGAGACCTTCTTTGACCACGGTGTTCAACACATACGACTTGACTCCACCAATGATCATTTCCGTCAGCGCCGGGCCGTCGCTTTTATAATAATTGATCGCCGTCGCTGCAAAACCGTTGGTCTGAATCTCGTTCAAAGCATTCTTCGCACCACTCGACGCGTTGATCGCCGTCATCCCGCCCGGTACGTCACGTATCAGTCTCGCCTCAAGTTGCTCCGGTGTGCCCCCGACCATCTGCAAGCCCACATGCAGAATACCTGTCGCATCCCAGATCTTTGGCGGACTAATCTCAGTCATCGTCCCTGTGAAAAGGCTCACCACGCTTTTTTCAAGGCTCCTTGGCAGATCCGCCTGAAACTTACCAAAGCCCTGGCTGACAGCTTCACCGAAGTGACGGACGAATTTGCCGGGGTTTCCCAGGACCTGCTCGCCACTCCCACCGATCTTCTGTAAAGTTGCAAGGACTGCCGGACCACCCGGCAGTTGCCCGATGGTGGCCTTAACCACAGCAGTGGCACCCTCTTTCACAGAATCGAACATAACGTCGGAAAGCTTGCCAGATTTCACCACGCTTCTTAACTTTTCCGCAAAAGACCTGCCCGGAATCCAGATCCAGAGGTTTTCAAGTGTCATTGCATCTTGCCAGTTTTTGTTTGTGCTTGGGTTGGGAATGGCCTTCGGATTAATGTGATGGAGGATATTCACATAGGTTCGAGTGTCAATATCAGATTTGTTATATTCTCTAGCAATAGTAATAGCAGGTTCACGTTTAGCGATCTTATGCAGTACCGCATCATTATCTGGAGCAAGTTTTACATGTTCTAAATTGACAAAACCAGAAACACTTCCAGAGGAAATCCTGTACCAGCCACCTTCTACCTCCTCTTTCACAAAAAAAGTACTGCCTGCTCTGAGTGTGACAATGAGTTTAGCATTTGTACCTGGACTGCCATACAAATTAAGATCGTTAAGAACCCCGCCCCTACGGTTAATGGAAATGCTTTTGACCGCCGGCTTCTTGGACTTTGATGGTGCGCGGGCTGGCACACGCTGCACAGATTGAGTGTGCAGTGCCGCGTTCGGACTGCTCTTAATCGCACGGCTGACAGCTTGACCTACCAGCGCATCCAGGTCGACCTTCGCGGCAAACTGGCTGCCGAAGCTGCGGGCGTCGTGTTCCTGCCCGGCGTCGCCATCGATGCCCGGTCTGGCTGTGCCCTGCGCCTGCTGCTTGGTGTGCTTGACCTCGTGCGCGATCAGCTCCACGCCAGTTCTGGTGTTGGGATTGAAAGTGCCCGCCCTAAAGAAGACGTCCTGTCCGGTGGTGAACGCCACGGCATTCACCTTCTTGGCAAGCATGTCGGCCTCAGCGTCGTCGTGCAGGCGCACTCTGCTCAGGTCGTGGTTCAGCTCCAGTTCCAGCGCTCTGCGGAGCGCTGTCGGAATCGGGTTGCCCGCTCCCCTTCTGGCCTGAATCTGCTCCATCACAGGCTGTTCGCCCTGAGCGTCCAGGTGGTAGAGCTGCCGTTGCAGGCTGTGCAGCCCAATGATGGCCCGGTCCTGGCTCTCCTGAGCCTGCTGGCGCTGGATGGTGTCGTCGATGGCGCGTTGCAGGGCCTGACGTTGCGACACCGGCACCTGCATCAGGGCGGTGGTGACCACCGCCCGTCCGGTCCCGGTGCCCAGCCGCTGAAAAGGAGCCAGTGCCGCGCCGTACTCGGCGTAGCGCTGCACCGCTGGCCCGGTGTCGCTGCGGAACCCCTGACCCAGCTGCGTTCCGACGGTACGCAGGAGTCCTAGGTGCTGCGACTGTTCCTGTTCACGCAGGCTGACGGTCTGCCCGGGTTTGCCTGCATCGGCCACCCGCTGCACCTCCCACAAGCCGCCCTGCGTCCACTGAGCCGGGGTGCTGGGCCGCTGGGTCAGGGGAGCTGCCGGAGTCTGGAGGTCGGCCACCCGCTGCACCGCCGCCTCGTACTGCCCGGCGTGCAGCCCAGGGGCACCCAGACTGACCTGATGGTTTTCGATCTGGCGTTGCAGGCTCTGGCGGTGGGAATCTGGACCTTTCAAGCTCAGAACATCTCGCTGGAGTTGAAGCCCTTCGAACATCGGGGCCAGTGCCTGACGCTGGGCTGTCACAGGCGACACGGTGAAGTCGCTGAGCTGCTTCTCGGAGCGCTGGAGGTGCAGCTGCCGGGGGCTGACCTGGGGCCTGGACAGGAGGGGGGCGTGCCGGACGCTGAGGTCAGGACCCAGGCTGCGCTGGGCCGTCAGGCCTTGCCGGTTGACCCGGAGCAGTAAATCACCGGCCTGCCTGGACCGTTTAGACTTGGATTTGTACTCCACGATTGAGTCCTCCACTGCTTCGGTGTTTCAGACAGGCAACATTGAGCTGACCTTCATCTTAACCGGCCACATGAGGGTATACAAACCAGCCCGTGGCAGGGCAGATCAGGGTCGAACTTCTTTCCCGATCAGACCTCAGCCACGGCCATACTCCATGCCCGCCAGCACTCTGTTGACCTCGCCGGGACGCGGACTGGGCACGGGCAGCAGGTTGTCGGCCTGCCTACGACGTGAACACCGTACAGGCGGGTATTCTTGACCGGAAAATGCCACATACCGAATGGTGGGCCGGAGAGTGGGTGGCGGGTTAAGAATCTGGAGCCGTATGAGCGCTAAGCCATCATGCAGATTCCCCGATTCCGGCAACCCTATAAGCTGAAACCAGTGCAGACCCCTTGGCTCTGCCGTGGAGGCTCCAGAGATGCTCAGACCTGCCAATTCCACCGACACGCCCGGAATCCTGGCGCTGGCCGTTGACACCAGAATGTTTCTTCCAACCGAAGTCGAGCCGTTGCAGCAGGAGTTCGACGGCTTCTACGCCGGGCAGTCTGGCGAGGGTTACAGCCTCGAAGTGTGGACGGACCATCCGGACGGCCATCCAGTGGGCGTAGCGTATTTCGGTCCCAACAGGCTGTCTGACCGGGCCTGGGACCTGTGGATGATTGCCGTGGCTCCGGAGCGCCAGGGCCAAGGCATCGGTGGGCAACTGCTCCGGTCCAGTGAACTGAAGGCCAGAGCGGGCGGCGGCCACCTGATGATCATTGAAACAAGCTCTGAACAGCGTTTCGATGCGACCCACGCCTTCTATATCGCACACAGCTACACCGAGGTAGGACGCATTCCAGATTTTTACGCCGATGGAGAAAGCAAGGTGATTTTCTCGAAGCGGTTGACTTAAACATCTTCAAACTATGGCGGCCTCTTTATTTAACTCGGAGTCAAACCGTGCGTCCAGTGCCCCATCTGGAATCCCGGCCATCGCATCCAGAATCACCTCCACCCCCGCCCCAGGCAGGTGCGAACGCTCGCTCAGGGTGCGCTTCCAGTGGCGTGCCCCCGACTGCCCGGCAAACAGGCCCAGGATGTGGCGGGTCAGGTGGCTCAGGTACACGCCCTGCCCGAGCTGCGCGGCAACGTAAGGCAGGTACGCCAGGATCACCTCGCGGCGGGTGGGCGGCAGGGTGTCTTCCCCGAAAATCTGCGAGTCCACCCCGGCCAGCAGATACGGGTGCTGGTAGGCCTCGCGCCCGATCATCACGCCATCGGCCCAGCCCAGGTAAGCTTGCGTGTCAGTCAGCGACTTGACGCCGCCGTTCAGCACCACCGTCAGGCCGGGGAAATCCTGCTTGAGCTGCTGTACCACCTCGTAGCGCAGGGGCGGAATCTCGCGGTTCTGCTTGGGCGACAGCCCCTTCAGGATGGCCTTGCGGGCATGCACGATAAACGTCTCGCAGCCCGCCGCCGCCACAGTGGAAACGAAATGGTGAAGCTTCTCGTAACTGTCCTGGTCGTCGATGCCAATGCGGTGCTTGACCGTGACCGGAATGTTCACGGCGCTTCTCATGGCCGCCACACCCTCGGCCACCACGTCCGGCGTCGCCATCAGGCACGCGCCGAAAAACCCGTTCTGCACCCGGTCTGAGGGGCAGCCCACGTTCAGGTTGATCTCGTCGTAGCCGCGCTCCTGCCCCATGCGGGCCGCCGCTGCCAACGCCGCCGGGTCGGAGCCGCCCAGTTGCAGGGCCACCGGATGCTCGGAGGGGTCAAAGGCCAGGTGCCGCGCCGCGTTGCCGTGCAGCAGCGCCCCGGTGGTGACCATCTCGGTATACAGCAGCGCTCGCCGCGACAGCAGGCGGTGAAAGACCCGGCAGTGTCGGTCTGTCCAGTCCATCATCGGGGCCACCGAAAGGGTGTGCGGGGGCAGAATGCTGGCGGCCACGACAGGACTCATAACGCGGCAGTTTAGCAGCCACACACAGAGGTCGAAGTGACCTGTGCCGCAGAGGGTTATACCCAACCACGCCCCCACTCTGCAAATAAAACGTGACGCAACATCCGGCCAACGTTCTGGTCAGAGCGTACACTGTAATCATGACGCGTCACCTCAGTGACACCAGAAACGCCGAGGGCCGGGTCCGCTTTCTGATCCAGGGCGGGCGCGTGCTGCTGCTGGCCGAAGGTCCGGGCTGGAGTCATCAGTCCACCCACGTCACCCTGGAACGCGCCGGGCTGTACCTCGCGCTGCTGCCGAAACTGTCTCAGAGTCTGTACGAATCGGCCATGAACGAGCTGGAACAGACCGTCATGCGCGGCTGACTGCACCAGGAAAGCGCCCCCTCGGCCAAATGACGAGGGGGCGTTTCGCTGTTGTGCTCAGACGCTGACGAGGCGCTCGGTGAACTGCTTCCTGAACTTGCTCACCTTGGGCGTGATGACCGCCACGCAGTACGGTTGCAGTTTGTTCTGGGCGTAATAGTTCTGGTGGTAGCTTTCGGCCTCGTAGAACGTGGTGGCGCTCTCCAGCGTGGTCACGATGGGCGCATCGAACACGCCCTGCGCGGTGATCTCACCGATGACGGCCTGCGCCTCCTGCTGCTCCTGTTCATTCTGATAGAACACGGCGCTGCGGTACTGGGTCCCCTGGTCGTGGCCCTGGCGGTTGAGCTGGGTCGGGTCGTGGGTGGCGAAAAAGATGCCCAGCAGGTCACGGTAACTGAGCTGCGCCGGATCGTAGGTGACCCGGATGGCCTCAGCGTGCCCGGTGTTACCACCGCACACCTGCTTGTAGGTCGGATCGGGAACCTGGCCGCCGATGTAGCCGCTCTCGACCTTCGTCACACCCTTCACGCCGAGAAACACGGCCTCGGTACACCAGAAGCACCCGCCCGCGATGATGGCTGTTTTCGTTTCGCTCATAACCCCAGTATCGCTCAGAACTGCGCCGGGCACGGCGGCGAGAGGCACGTTTGTTCAACACGTCAACTGCCTCACCTGATCAGCAGCCTTGCCGCCACCAGCAGCACGATCAGGCCGTACATCCACTTGACGAAGGCGCTTCCGCGCAGCATCGCCATCCGCGCCCCCACGTAGGCCCCGGCGGCGTTGGCGAGGCCCATCGGCAGGCCGATCCAGAACACCATCTGGCCGCCCAGCAGGAAAAACACGAAGGCCCCCACGTTGGTGGCGAGGTTGATGGCCTTCGCATTGCCGCTGGCGCGCACCAGATTGAAGCCCTGAAGCGCGAACAGGAACATCAGGAAGGTGCCGGTGCCCGGTCCCAGAAGCCCGTCGTAAATGCCGATCACGAAGGCTCCCGGCAGTGTGGCGGCCAGCACCCTGGGGGTCAGGCCAGGGTAACGGTCTTCCAGACCGAAGCGCCTGTTGGCGATCACCAGGGCGCCGACGCCCAGAATGACCACTGCCACCAGGGTGCGGAACACGTTCGGGTCCACGAAATGCACCAGATACGCACCCAACGCCGAACCGACCAGGGCCAGCGGAATGAGCCGCCAGATTAATCTCCACTCGATGTGTCCGGCCCGGCCATATTGCCACGTGGCACTGCCCGACCCGAAAATGGCGAGCAGCTTGTTGGTCGCCACCGCCTGCGCGGGCGAGAGGCCCATCAGAAACAGAGTCGGCAGGGTGATGGTGCCGCCGCCCCCCGCTACCGCGTCTATAAATCCGGCCAGAAAGGCGAGTGGAATACCGTACAGCAGGACTTCGGGAGAGGGCACGCAGACGAGGGTAGCAGGTCAGGAAGGAGGCGGTGCGGCCCAGCGCTCTGTGGCCTCCAGGTACGCGGCCAGCCAGTCGGTGAAACTCCGTGACTGTTTCACCCAGTCCACCCGCATGTCCCTGATGAACACCCAGAGGTCAAGCCGTTCGCACAGCAGGAAAAAGGGAAGTTCGGGTACACGCCCGCCATAGCCAGCCAGAAAGGCGTGTATCAGCGCCTGAGACGGATCCAGGTCGAGGTACATGCACAACTGGCGCGGCAGGTCCTCGGCAGGGTGACCGAAGTGCGAGCCTGCAAAGTCGAGAAGAGCGGTGATCTGCTCGGGGTGGGTGGCGGACACCAACAGGTTGTTGAGCTGAAAGTCGCCGTGGACAAAATTCAGGTGCAACGTGGCGGGCAGCACTTCCGACAACGCCCTGAGCTTAAACATGATCTCTCGCGCCTCCAGAGCGGTGAGAAAATTGCGGGCGCGGCATTTCTCTATGTTTTCTTCAGCCCGGATGAGCAGATCGGGCGTTGACTTCCCTCTGCCTATCAGAAGCGGAAACCTGTCTGGGTCGGCCTCCAGGCGGTGGAAGCGGCCCAGCAGCTCACCCGTAGCACGGGCCAGCGCGATGTGGTTTCCGGGCGTGATGCTCGCAACATCCACAGGCACGCCTTCCAGAAGCGGCATGACGGCATATTCCCAGGGAAAGACGTTTCGGCTGGCATCGACGATGTACGGAGCCGGAACGGCCACCACGCCGCTTGCAGCCAGAAATTCCACGGCCTGCGCTTCTGTCTGGAACTGCTGCCCGAACAGCGGCTGACAGCGAAAAACGTACCGGCCCGTCGTGGTTTCGACAGCCATGTTCTGCCGCCAGTTGCCCTGTTCTATGGGCGCAAAGTTGAGCAGCTCGCCCAGCCCGTGCTGTTTCAGGGCCTGTGAGAGCATATCGGCGTCGAGGTCGTCCATTTCGTGATTCAGCTTAAACCGGAAGGTATGATCCAGCCTCCGCCTTCTGGCCTAGACTGCTTGCGCTCTCCGCCCCGTCCGGCCTACGATGAGGGCAGCCCGGCGACGGGCCACAACACACAGGCGAACGTGAGGACAGTAGGCGGGAGTACGGCACAGAGCGAGTCGGGGGCAGTGGAAGCCTGGCAGCACGGCCCCCGAACCGAAACATCACCTCCCGCGCCGAGGGAAGAACGGCTCAGGCCAATTAGACCCCTCCGGACCCTCCCCGTCAGAGAAATCAACGAGGCCCAGCACCATTGGGCGAAGTTGGGTGGCACCACGCCTGAAATCCTCAGCGCGTCCCAGCAGCAAGCCTGGGGCGTGCTTTTTTTGGCTCCCGGCACCGGGGGAAGCTATGAACCACTTTATTCCGAGACATGCAGAGCAGACGCGCCGAATTCTTCCAGCGGTGCGGCCCGCGCTCTGAATTGACCACAATTTTTCACCCAAACCATTCCCAGGAGTTGCCATGACCATCAAGACTGACAAAACATTGTTCGCGCCGGTGCAGCAGAACCCGAAATTCCCCGAGCTGGAGCTGGAAACCCTCAAATTCTGGCAGGAAAACAACGTCTTCGAGCGCAGCCTGGAGCAGACGAAAGACGGGCCGCTGTTCAGCTTCTACGAGGGGCCGCCCACCGCCAACGGGCAGCCGGGCATCCACCACGTGCAGGCCCGGAGTTTTAAGGACCTGTTTCCCCGCTTCAGGACCATGCAGGGCTATTCGGTGCCGCGCAAGGCGGGCTGGGACACGCACGGGCTGCCCGTCGAGCTGGGCGTCGAGAAGAAGCTGGGCCTGAACAGCAAGCGCGAGGTTGAGGCCTACGGCATCGGCAAATTCAACGCCCAGTGCCGTGAGAGCGTGTTCGAGTACGAGAACGAGTGGCGAAGGTTCACCGAGCGCATGGGTTACTGGGTCAATCTGGACGACCCGTACATGACGCTGAACAAGGAATACATCGAATCGGTGTGGTGGAGCCTGAAAAACCTGGACGAGAAGGGCCTGCTGTACAAGGGCTTCCGGGTCGCGCCGTACTGCCCGCGTGACGGCACCACCCTGAGCAACGCCGAGGTG